>DATLVQ010000043.1:0-34993 GCA_035577325.1 Bryobacteraceae bacterium
CTGCTCCGGAGAAGTGTAGTACAGCGAACCAACGAGTGCACCGGTCTGCGTGAGACGGATGTCCTTGACAGATTTCGCCAGGCCAAAGTCCGTCAACTTCAGTGTCCCGTCTTCCGTAATGATCATATTTGCGGGAGAGACGTCACGATGCACGACACCGTGGGAATGGGCATAATCGAGGGCTGCCAGCGTCTGGCACCCATAGTCGATAGCCGACGTGAGTGGAATTCTGCCACCCTCGAGCAACGTGCGTAGCGACGCGCCCTGGATCAGCTCCATGATCATGACCAGATGCCCGTCTTCCCAAAAAGCATTGTGGACGGCGGCGATGTTGGGGTGGCTTAAGCTGGCCTGCAGCTGAATTTCGCGCAAGAACCGCTGATCTTGTTCGGGAGAACTTGAGGTGGCAGCGGCCAGGATCTTCATGGCTTCCACGCGCTTGGTGACCACGTGTTCGACGCGAAAGACCTCACCCATGCCTCCGCTGCCGATCGCCGCTACGATCCTGTAAGTGCCGACCGTATCCCCGATACCGAAACTCATTCAGCCCTTACCATCCCTTTGCCCCCGGCGCCGTCGCCGACCAGCTTTGTGTACGCTCTACGGCTTAGTGACCGCCAGCACGGCAAGTAGAGCAATAGATCCGACAATGAGAGTGATGATGCAGGCCGCCAGTGAGATCCCCAACTTCGACGCAAACGTGTCGCCGAAAATCGAACCGGCTTCCGCGGGCGCGGCGTCTAGTGCGCCGACCGAAATCGGGGACGACGTCGCCTTAAATGCGGCAGCGATATCCGCCTGCGCCAGACCTTCCTCCGCCGGAAAATCGAACAGGAATGCCGTTTGGCTATTCGATACTGCCGCCGGTTCGGTACAGGCAACCGGAGTCGCTAGTCCTCCGGTCGCCATACTCGCCGCGGCCGAACCTCGAACGCGTTCCGCGCCAAGCCGCGCAAGTGCCGAGTGAAATTCCTGCGCGGTTTGGTAACGCTGTTCCGGCTCCTTGGCCAAAGCTTTCAATGCAACGTCACCCACTTCGCGAGGGACTTCCGAATTCAAATCGCTCGGATGCTTCGGCGCCGCATTCACATGCGCCAGCATGATCTCAAACTGTCCCTTGCCTTCGAATGGAAGTTTACCCGTCAGCATCTCATAGAACACCACGCCTAACGAGTAAATGTCGCACCTTGCATCCAGCACCGCGCCCTTCACCTGCTCCGGCGATATATAGCGAAGCGCGCCCACGACGGTGCCGACCGCTGTAAGTTGTGGATCGCCGATCGATTTCGCCAGACCGAATCCACTCAACCGTACGATTCCGTCGGTCGTGATCACCAGGCTGGCGGCCGTGAGGCCGCGGTGGATGATGCCGCTTCCGTGCGCGCACTGGAGCGCCGAAAGCGCATCACAGGTATATTTCACCGCATCTTTAGTTGCAATCGGACCCGAGTCCAGCCGCTCCGACACAGTGATTCCGGGAACATACTCGGTGGTCATCACCAATTGGCCTTCGATCTCCCGCGCATTGTAAAACGTCACAATGTTGGGATGGACCAGCCGCGCATGTACTTTGATTTCCCTTAGAAACCGCGCTGTTTGTTCTTCGTTGTCCTGCCCACCCTTGGGCAAGATCTTCAGAATCTCGAAGCGCTGCGCAAAAACATTTCTGACTTTGTATGCCACACCGAGCTTGGAGCTTCCTAAGACTTCGACGATCTCGTATCCCGCGACTGTCTTGCCAACTTCAAATCCCATGTCCGCTCCAGACCAGGCTATTTCTTCAGGTGATAACCCATCTGTAATTGTACGAGATGCTTTTAATGTGGGTCAATTACGATTGATTACAAGCCTGTGGAATATGTACACATTTAGTTAGTAACACGCTAACGAACGGGATAAGAATACATATAACTGAGGTTACGTCTGTTTCTGCCGAAGGGGATAAGAGTGTTGCTCGCGCGGATCGATCCAGGGCTCTGTACCCACCACGGCCAGCGCGCCTTTGAGAATTTCTTCTTCAACTTCCAACGACCAACTCACGGGGCAGGTGTATTGCACACGCAGCGCCTGCGATTGGTAGAGGTCGAGGCGAACATTCTCACGCGTTGGAATGTAAAGGTTGTGCTCGGCAAAGTAGCCGAAGACCATCGCCGGCCCGCGCTGGCGCAGCACTTCTTTGATACGCATCCCAATCTGCGCCAGCGGCTCGCCTTGAATGGCCAGGAAAGTCAGGCGACCGATCTGCGCACCCAGTACTTCGACGAACCGGCAAGGATACTTGCGCGGCGTTTCCAGCTGTTTCACCAGAAATTCTTCATCGGTGCAAATGTATTCCGAAATGCGCTTGGGAAATGGAATACCTTCCTCATAATGCTGAAGGAGCCTGCGAAGCCAGTTGGTATCTCGGCGCGAATCTGGGAAGGCCTTGAGCCCGATGTCCATTGGCACATCGCGCGCCAGTTCCAGTGCTTCCTTGTGAGGAAGGGGATCGGCCAAAGGCAGATCGACAAGCTGCAACCGGCTCTCGATCGGCCCCGTGACGTCCTCCAAATGACCTTCCGCGACGCTGGCGGCAGCCAATGCCAACTCTTGTCCGCGGGCTTTGCAGGCGGCCAGAAAATCCGTCGTGCCCTCGGGCGCCAAAGTATACTGATTGCCGCCGCAGGCATCCGCATAAATCGCCAGGGCTCCGGGATACCTCCCTTCGAGCTCCTCCATGGCGAACCCGGGATGCGAGGCCCCATAGAATTTACGCGGTCCAAGCTGCGGGTGCGTCGGATGATTGAACAGCAGCGCCGCCACCTTGCCGCCGCGCATCACCTTCAGCAGTTGTAGCTCGTAGTCGGGCGGGTAGCTGCGCTGGGCTCGTGTGAAGTACCCATGTCCATTGCCGAAAAGCAGCTCGGCGTCGCCGTCTTCGGTTGCAATGGCCTCACGAATGGCGCCGAAGATTTTCTCCGCCAGCTCGCGACCGAAATCGAAATTGTCGGCGGCGATTTGGATTGGCCCTTGATGATTGTGCGTGGCCAGCAGCACCAGGTACGCGGGCGGGATGCCGAGTTCCCTCTCGACGCGCTCGCGCAGAATGGGCGTTGCCACGTCGAGGCAGTTAAGGTCGTAGTTGACGATGACGATACGCCGTGTACCGTCAAACAGAGTGAGCACGCGCGAGTGCAGCCGCGCATATGCAGCGGGGGGATCGGGCTTGTCACCACTCGCGCAGAGCCGCGGCCGGTCTGGCGTGATATCGATTTTCGCCATCCCGGCCTTGAGTCTGATCGGGTTGGACTGGGCGGCGAGCGGCACGGCGCCAGCCAGCGCCAGAAATTCCCTGCGTGCAAATTGTGCGGGCATGAGGCTCAGTATACGTCCAAGCGCTCCGCTCGACCGCCGGTAGGGTGGCGCCGCGTAAGGGCATTTGAGGAAATGTTCGCGGGCCGCCAAGAACTGATCAATATTCGCGATTGCTTACGAAGTTGCCGTCGCCTTGGTGATGGCTGCCATGCGCTCCTGCATCTGGCGCGTCAGGTGCGGGACGATGCCCACCATCCGCTCCATAAGCATGAGCTGGGCACGGTGATGCATCTCGTGCTCTTTGACGCCAATTAGCATCTCGAAGCGCGTCTTGCTCGCGGGAGACATGCCCGCTGGATACTGCACACGCTCGGCGAGAAAGTCGTCAGACAGCTGCTCCGTCCAGGAGGCCCAGCGTTCCCCCTCCTCGCGCAGCAGCGTAACGATCTGCGACTTGGTGCGCGGTGCTTGTTCCTCGGCAATCAAACGCCCGATCAGCCCCGGGAAATCAAAACCTTCGAGCGTATTGCGGCGCTCGATGGCATGAATTTGTTGCTGCACCCTCGGCACGGCAGCCACGTGGTACAGCGTCTGCGCCACCGTACGTGTCTCCGGCGTAGCCCGGAAACCATACTGGCTTTCTGGAATTTCCTCGGCGACGATGATGGTATTCTTCCTGACCGTGCGAAAGCTATCCGCCAGATCTTTGGCTCCGTAATACGTCATAAGTGTTTCCTCCTGTGATGATTAGTGCTGAGACTCTCAATTTAATATACGCCATGGAGACAGTATCTGATTCAGCAATCTGCTCCATCCAAAGCGAATGAAATGCTGCCACTAAGGTCTGGCGGCTGAAACCCGCCTTAGTGAATCGTGTCGGCCAGAGAGAAAATCGGCATGTACAGTGCGATCAGCACGAACGCTACGAAAATGCCCATGAAGATCATGATGGCCGGCTCGATCAGCGAAAGTGCGGCGGTCATCTTGGTGTTCACGTCGTCCTCGTAGAATTCCGCCACGCTGGTCAGCATCACTGGGAGCGCGCCGGTTGATTCGCCGACTTCGATCATGTCAATCGCCAGCGGCGGAAAAACGCCCGTGGCAGTCAGCGAACCGGAGAGTGCCTGCCCTTCGCGCACCATTTTGCCGGCTTTCATGAGGGTGCGCCGCAATAGAGCGGTGCCGAGCGAATCCGACGCCGTCTCCAGTCCCTGCACCAGGGGAATACCGCCCGTTAGGAGCGTGCTCAGCACGCGCGAGAATTGCGCCACCTGGTACTTCAGCCAGATGTCGCCCAGAACCGGCGTGTGCATCTTCACCGCATCCAATTTTTCTTTAGCCGATTCCTTGCGCGACCACCATGCAAACAGGAAGCCCGCCGCAACCAGCCCCGCGAAAAACACCAGGACGTAGTTACGCGCCGTTGTGCCCACCGCGATCAGGATCTGCGTGATGGCGGGCAGTTGCGCCGACATGCTGGAGTAAAGCTGCGCGAAGTTGGGCACCACGAACGTGACCAAGAAAACGATGAGGCACAGCACCAGAAAAATCAGCACCGCGGGATACAGCAGCGAAACCAAAATCTTCTTGCGCACCGCCAGCGCCAGCTTTTGGTACGTGATATAGCGGTCGAGCACCTCGCCCAGGCTGCCGCTCTTCTCACCGGCCATCACCGAGGTCACATAAATCTTCGGAAAGACGCCCTGCATCCGAAAGGCTTCAGAGAGCAGCGTGCCCTTACGCACTTCATCGCGAACTGCCTTGATGTGCGCACCAAGCTTCGGATCCGTGAGCCGGTCGGCCAGCAGATCGAGCCCTTTTAGGATCGGCAGTCCGGCGCGGATCAGCGTCACGAATTGCTGGTTGAAGATAAGGAATTTTTCGAGGTTGAGTTTCTTGCGCCGTCCAAGCAGAGAAACCTCGGTTGACAGCCCTCGCGCCGTGCGCCGCGGCCGGATTGAATAGATGAGGAATCCTTGCTGCGCGAAACGGTCGCGCACTTCCTGCTCAGACACGGCTTGCGCCACTTGCTGGTGAATCTCACCGCGCGCGTCGGCGTACTTTAAGACCCAGTCGGACATGATTCCCTAGCTAGAACCTGTGAAACCTAATCCTGCCCACCCGCACCCTCGTCAACCACTTCCGCCCCGGGCGGCGGGTGGAACTGAAACAGGCTGTTGGCGAGCGGCGGGTTCAGCTTCTCGGCCTCGAAAGCAAATTCGAGCGTGGTCTGGTCGAGGTTCGATACACGCAGCCTGTGAATTTCGAACGTGGGCGCGACTGTGAATTCTACTTTGGAATATGGCAGATTGTCCGACTTTGGCTCGGCCGTAATTACGATCTCCTTGCCTTCGGACCGCGCCTGCGTGTTCCGGAACTCTTTTTCGAAGTTCAGCTTCCCCAATAGAAATGCCAGAGGCGCGCGCATGTCTTCGGTATCCTTGAGCTTCATTTTCTTTACGCTATTCGAGCTGGGCAAGTAAAGAAAAACGCTCTTGCCATCCGAGACGAACAGTTTGCCCGCCGGCGATGTGTAATCCCAGCGCATCCGTCCCGGCTTGCGCAGATAAAGAACGCCCGCCTCGGTCCGCGCCGGACGTCCCGACCCGCCATAAGTCTCGGCGAAATTGACTTGGAGCGTCGCCACACTGTTATAGCGATTTTCTACCTGTTTCAGGAGCCGGCCGGTCGCCGGATCGCCGGCCAAGGCGGTCACCGCCAGCGCGGCTGCGAGCGTAATGGACGAAAAGTGCTTCACCTTTATGTAGACGCGCAAACGCCACGTGGCGTTGTAAGGCATGGTAGGCACGGGCAGATTCGAACTGCCGACCTGTCGCTTAGGAGGCGACCGCTCTATCCATCTGAGCTACGTGCCCGGGACTATGCTCTCTTGATTCTAAACCACTTCGGCCTCGCGTTTCACGCAAGGCATCATCTATGAAATTTCTTGAACATCACCAACAGCAAAGGCGTGACCTGTTCCTCCGC
The DNA here is from genome assembly GCA_035577325.1 of Bryobacteraceae bacterium. Classification (GTDB taxonomy): domain Bacteria; phylum Acidobacteriota; class Terriglobia; order Bryobacterales; family Bryobacteraceae; genus QHXW01. Next base: position 6,283 of record DATLVQ010000043.1, read on the forward strand.
AACGCTCCCGGCAAACGCTGAAAAATAACGGTTCCAACCGAAACTGTCGCGTGTACAATGGCCGGAAGCTGGCAATGGAAATTCTCCTTACGGCGGTCAGTGGGAGTCTCTCAGTGTTAAAAAAGAGGCCGAGGCAGGCCAGTGCCCATGGAAGCCCTATACATTTTTGATCACATTTACAAAACGGCGGGCACCACGTTCAATGAGGCATATCTGCCAGGGGCTTTTGAATCAGAGCAGATTTTTGTGCTCCGTGGTTTGCGGGACAAAAACCTAGAGGACCTCAAGAAGCTCAGGAGCCTTTCCAAGGAAAAGCTCGAGACTCTGCAAGTGATCGCTGGTCACAATGCCGGACAGCTCCGTGATGCTTTTAGGCGGGATATCAGGTTCCTGACTCTTGTCCGCAATCCGACGGCGCGCGCCATCTCGGGTTACCTGCATGCTCTGCATCACGATGACGCTCGGAAGATCATCGGCAGCGAACTTCAGGAACAGAACATAGGGCTTTCGCAGTTTATTGAAGAAGACCTGTTCGCGCGACGGTATGCAGATTTCGTGTCGCTTCATGACTGGCAAGCGAGGGTGTTGCTTGGCGCCGAAAACCTGTCGAGTGGGCTCCGTACAGATGGGGAGATAACAGAAGTGATTCGCTCACGTTACCACCTGGTCGGCTATACGGAAGCGTTCGAGACTTTCCTGTTTATGTTACATGTCACGGAAAAATTCCCGCTGGTACTCTTCAGTAACCGGCTGGTACGACCAGAGCGTCGTTCGTGGACGTGCACGACCACTGATTTGGCGACCATCGACCGTTATAGCCGTCTCGACCGGCAGGTTTACAACTGCGTCGTCAAGGAATTTGATCGACGAGTCTCGGCCGTCTGGACCTCGTCGCTCGCCCAGCAGTATGAGCAGTATCGGACGGCTCTAAGGGAATTCCAGGAACAGCGGTCCCACAATTTCCTTGCCTCTGAGCGCTTCCCGCAGGCGCGAGGCAGCACTAGGGCGTGATCGGCACTGATTGACTCGGTGTACCCTCAGACCACCGCGGACGTCGGTGCATCAGCCGCTGCCTTCGCCTGCAGCTTTTCCAGCGCTTGCTTCTCGATCCAGGCGTAGGTCAGCGCGAGTCCCTTTTCGAGGGAAATTTCCGGCTCCCAGCCGAGTACCTGACGGAGTATCGTGTTATCCGAATTGCGGCCGCGCACGCCCATGGGGCCTGGCACATGCTTTTTGACGACGCGTACCCCGGCGATCTGGGCGACCATGTCCGCCAGTTCATTTATCGTCACCATGCGGTCTTGTCCCAGGTTCAGGGGATCGTGGAAGTCCGAGCGCATCAGCCGGTCGATGCCTTTGACGCAGTCATCAATGAAGCAGAATGAGCGCGTCTGCTCACCGTCGCCCCAGATTTCAATCACGGGATTTCCAGTCAGTTTTGCCATCGCAACCTTGCGGCACATCGCGGCGGGCGCTTTTTCGCGGCCACCTTCCCAGGTTCCGAGAGGTCCGAAAATGTTATGGAACCGGACCACGCGCGTCGCAATTCCATAATCCTCGCGATAATGCGCGCAAAGGCGTTCAGTAACCAGCTTTTCCCAGCCGTAGGCATCCTGCGGTTGTGCCGGATAGGCGTCTGACTCCTTCAGTGGCACGACGTTGGCTTCCGTCTGTTTGAATTCCGGATAAACGCAGGCCGAGGATGTGTACAGGTAGCGCCGCACTCCATTCACGCGCGCGGCCTCCAGTGTGTGCAGGTTGATGAGCGAGTTGTTTGAGAGAATCTGGGCGTGGTGGCAAGAGATGAAACCCATGCCGCCCATGTCCGCCGCCAACGCGTAGACCTCTTCGACACCTCGCGTGGCTTGCAGGCAGTTGTCCCAGCGTCGCAGGTCGAGGATCTCAAACTCGTCCGCGTCGGTCGCCAGATATTCGGGCGCCTTCAAGTCCACGCCCCGGACCCAATAGCCGTTGCGCTTTAGGTGCGAGACTAAATGATGTCCGATGAATCCGCCGGCGCCGGTCACCAGGACTCTACGACTGTCTTTCATAATTCAGTTTCCCTGCGCCTGCATCGGAACCTTGAGGAGCTGTTCCCTCACACGGTCATGCGCAGGCTGGTTGGCCGAGCCGAGACCCAAGGCCAAATATTCGCCGACCGCCTCGAAAGCCGCGCTGGGCAGGATGCGCCAGCAATCGATCACGGTCTTCGCGCGTCCGTTGACGGGACGTACCGCCTCGGCGGACAAGCTCTCGAACTCGCGCCAGGGGGTCGTGATCGCAAGGACGTCGGCTTCCCGCGCGCAGTCCGCTAGTGACGACGCGAAATGCACTCGTCCAATCAGCGCCGAACGCGCGTTGTCCATGGCAGCGGGATCGTACACCACTACATTCACGTCGCGCACCAGCAGATATTGAGCCAACATCAACCCCTGGGATGCCTCGATCACCTCGGTATCGGGTTTGTAAGAGAGACCGGCGACTCCGGCAGTACCTCCTGCCGGCAAGCGGGTCAGGATCATCTCTGCCAGACGCGGCACTTGGCGACGGTTCAACTCGTCTGTGGCTTCCGCCAGGATCGCGGGCACGCCGTGGCGCCGAGCGAGCACGGAGAACGCTATATTATCGCGCGGAAAGCAGGGTCCACCATACCCTAAAGCACCCTTCAGGTATTTCGTGCCGATGCGGCTGTCCGCGCCCAGTGCGCGCGACACCACAGCTACGTCGGCGCCTGGCAGTCTTTCACAAACCTGCGCCAGCATGTTGGCGTAGGAAATCTTGGTGGTTACAAACGTGTTGACCGAAAGCTTGGTCAGTTCGGCGTTGACGAAGTTCATGCGCGCGATAAACGGGTCGCTTTCGCAAACGCCACCATGGAGGCTTTCGAGAATGTCGCCAGAGCGCCTGTCAGACTCGCCGATGAGCACCAGATCGGGATTCAACATGTCGTGGATTACGCTGCCGAGCGCAATGAATTCCGGGTTGTAGCACAGCCCGAAGTCTTCTCCGCAACGCTTGCCGCTCGCGCGCTCCAGCAACGGCTGCAAGCTCCCCCCAGTCGAGCCCGGCATGACGGTGCTTGAGAGAACAACCAGATGATAGGCGCTCTTGGCGCGCAACGCATATCCGATCGATTCCCCGGCCGCCAGAACGTAGCGCAGCGAAAACGCCCCGTCATCTTCCGAAGGCGTCGGCACGATGATGAAAGTCACGTCGCTGGCAGCGATGGCCTCGGCATAATCCGTCGTGGCCGACAGCCGGTCGCGATTCTTTCTGATCAACTCGTCCAGGCCGGGCTCGTTGACAGGAGCGCGGCCCTGATTCAAGGCGTTCACATAGCCGGGATTGACGTCAACCCCGATTACAGTATGGCCCTTCTCCGCGAGGACAGAGGCCATAGGTGCGCCCAATTTCCCCAGTCCGATGATGGACAGTCTCATGATTAGCTCATTGTTTGCGAACGATCGGCATGCGCCAGCCCGTTCCGAAAGCGCGCGACGTGACTTTCAATCCCGGCGCAGCCTGCTTGCGCTTAAACTCGGTGTTCCGCACAAGGCGCAGAACGCGCCGCACCGTTTCGGCGTCGTATCCATGCTCCAGAATTTCACCTTCGGATTCACTCCCCTCGACGTGGCGTTCGAGGATTTCATCGAGGATCTCGTAAGGCGGCAATGAATCCTGATCCGTCTGGTTGGGCCGCAACTCAGCGGAGGGCGCCTTGGTCAGGACCGTATCCGGTATATCGGGGCGGCTCTGATTATGCCAGCGAGCGACGCGGTAGACCATCATTTTGGGTAAGTCGGCGATGACCGCCAACCCGCCCGACATGTCGCCGTAGAGGGTGCAGTATCCCACTGAAAGCTCGGATTTATTTCCGGTAGTTAGCAAAAGGGCGCCATATTTGTTCGATAGTGCCATCAAAAGGTTTCCGCGGATCCGGGATTGGATATTTTCCTCTGTTACGTCCTCGGCCCGGCCGGCAAAAGCATCGCGTAGCGTGGCTTCGTATGAGGCCATGATCGGCGCGATCGGCAGGGTGAGGGTTCGGATGCCGAGATTCCGGGCCAGGGTCACAGAATCGTCGACGCTGCCCGCGCTCGAATAGGGTGACGGCATCAACACGCCCAGGACATTTTCGTGCCCCATGGCTTCGGTGGCAATAGCCGCCGTCAGCGCGGAATCGATGCCGCCTGAGAGCCCCAGCAGCACGGTTTTGAAGCCGGTCTTGCCGGCATAATCGCGCACGCCCAGAACCAGTGCGTGCCAGATCTCGGCCTCGGGCTGGAAATCATCCTCGGTGATGGTCCCCCGTCCGCTTTCCAGATCGACGATTACGATATCTTCCGCAAAGGCCTTGCCGCGAGCAATGAGTTCGCCATTAGCGTTAAACGCGCAACTGCGGCCGTCGAAGATCAGGTCATCATTTCCGCCCGCTTGATTTACATATACGATCGGCGTCCTGTGTCGGTGCGCGCTATGGCTCAGCATCTTTTCGCGCAGCAGCTGTTTGCCCACGACGAACGGCGAGGCGGAGAGATTCAGAATCGTTTGGGCGCCAGCTTCCGCCAGTGTCGTGATCGGGTCCTGATGGTAGCGTGGGCGCTGCCAGAAATCGCGGTCGTTCCAAACGTCCTCGCAGATACTCAGGCCGAGACGGCGCCCGTTCTGTTCTAGAATCTGCGGTTCTCGAGCGGGTTCGAAATAGCGGTCTTCGTCGAATACGTCGTAGGTGGGCAACAGGGTTTTGTGGAACGCAGGTCCTACTGCACCTTTTTCGAGCAAAACCGCGCTATTGAAGAGAGGCCGGCCCATTTCATGGGGATTCGGAGTCGCCACCCCGACCAGCACCGGCGGAGCCTCCGCCAGCTCGCTTGCCATCGAATGCAGCATCTCGCAACTGTGTTTCACGAAACCGCGGCTCATCAGAAGATCGCGAGGCAAGTAGCCCATTAGCGCCAACTCCGGCGTCACCGACAAATCGGCCCCTTCGCGCTGGGCCTCACGCGCCGCGGTGGTGATTAGAGCCGCGTTTCCCGCCAGATCCCCGGCGGTCGGATTAATCTGCAAGAGAGCGATACGCAAAGGGGGGGTCGTTTCGCGAATTTTTACTGAAACTAAAGGCAATTGTACAAGCTTTAGCAGCGGCTATCAAGCACGATTGGAATTCGCTCCCATTGACACCGCCTGTGTCAATTGCCAGAGGACTCTTTTGCATGCACCGCCAATAAGCGAGCATAAGCGTCTTATCGGTCCCAGGGCCTCTAATATATTACGAGGCCCCGATTAATGCTGATGAAAAATCTCGTCCTGCTCTTGAGACGGCCTCATTTGATCCCAAGGCGAATAGCTCAACAACGATGCCTCGTGTGATAAGCTAAGGACTCCTGATAGATAACCAGGGCTCGAACGATTGCGCGGCGTCCTCACCTCTTAAACTTGATTGCAGACGCGCCTGATTCGCGATTTTGCGGAACCCGCTATGAGCTTCGAAGGGCGACGGCTTGATTCATGTGGCATGGCGACTATCTTTTCCTCCTCCGTAATTTGGTTCTAAAAGACTTCCGAACGCGCTACCGGAATATGTCGCTGGGCGTTTTCTGGTCCCTGGTGAATCCGCTGGTCATGATGGTGGTGCTGACTTTTGTCTTTACAAAAATCTTTCCCAGTTCGATTCCGAAATTTCCGGTTTTCGTTTTGTGCGGAATCATTCCGTTCAATTTTTTCAGTCAGGCATGGGCCAATGGGACCGCCTCTGTCATAGATAACGCCCAGTTGATTAAGCGAGTCCCAGTGCCGCGTGAAACGATGCCGATTGCCAGCGTGTTAGGGAATGCACTCCATCTCTGTATTCAGGTCGGGCTGTTATTGTCGATTTCGATAGCCTTCCGCACCGGCGTCAATCGATACTGGCTGTGGCTTCCGATTCTGTTGATGTGCGAACTGGCGTTCGTTTGTGGTTGCGCCCTGTTGTGTGGCGCTCTAAATGTCTATGTGCGCGACATGCGTTACGTGGTCGAATCTGGGAGCACCGTGTTGTTTTGGCTAGTGCCCATCTTCTACGACCTCTCCATGGTTCGGCCGCAGTACGCGCAGCTATACGAATTCAACCCGATCGCCGCCCTTGTGCTCGCTTTCCGGAACATCATTCTGAAGGCGCAGGCTCCCAGCACGCCGTTGCTGCTCAAGTTGTTCATGGTCTCTTTTTTCATGTTCGGACTCGGATGGTTAGTCTTCCGGCGCCTTAGGCACCGATTTTACGATTATCTCTGAGCCATGGATGTTATCACTTTTGCTTCCGTTACCAAGACGTTTTTCGTCCACAGTCACCGAATGTTGGCGCGCGGTCATCTGGCGCGTCTTCTGAAAAGAGGTCAAACGCCGCCGTTCGTCGCTCTGCGGAACATTTCCTTCAACATCTCGCCTGGTCAAACGGTGGGGGTGGTTGGACTCAACGGGTCCGGCAAGAGCACTCTGTTGAGTCTTGTAGCCGGCCTCTGTCCGCCGGACGAAGGGACGGTGACCGTAAATGGCCGGGTGGCTGCCCTGCTCCAACTGGGGGCCGGTTTCCATCCCGATTTGACTGGAGCCGAGAATGTTTATATGAACGCCGCTCTGCTTGGCTTCTCGGCTGCAAGCACCAAGAAGGTATTTGAGAGCATCGTGGATTTCTCCGGAATCGGCCAATTCATAGACGAGCCATTGCGAACGTACTCTTCCGGAATGTACGTGCGCCTAGCGTTTGCCATTGCGGTTCATGTGGATCCCGATATTCTGATCATCGATGAAGTGCTCTCCGTGGGTGATCAGGCTTTCCAGTCAAAATGCACGAAAAAGATCCTGGAGTTTAAACAACAAGGGAAGACGCTGCTGTTCGTTTCGCATTCCACCGGCGCAGTGCAAAGCCTCTGCGAACGAGCACTCTGGCTGGATCACGGCGAATTGGTTATGGACGGCGATGCGGCGGAAGTCGCGGCTGCGTATGCAGGCCATGGGAGGGTGAAAGTGGAGAACCCTTAAGCTGTTGTTTTCCGCCGGTTGAGAGAGAGAAGAACCCAGGATGTAGCGCACCAGCTCGTTCGAAAAAAAGATAGGGTCTTCGTTTTGGAGTCACTGAGGCCTTGCCGTTAGACACAGATGCCACCCGAAGCGGCGCTCGAGCGACCGAAACACACCGGGCGGCAACCAGCGGAAATACCAAACTACCTTATAGCGGTATTGAACATACTCCGGGATGCTATAGCTGAAGATATGGTCGACGAATAATCCGGTGAGACGAAAACCGTGCTCTTCTAGAAGGCGCCGACCGCTACGACGCGAGTAGGTATAAGTCACTGGACAGCCAGTTTGTGCTTCCGAATACTGCGCGATAAGGCGACTAAGTTTCCAAACCTGTCCCTTGCCGTACATACTCAGGATCCAGAGCACCTTCCACGACCAGCGATTGTAAACCATGATCTTCACGGTGCTGGCCGGCCCGACATACTGTCGGATCTGTTCAATGACGTTCTCTGGATGAGGCGTGTGATGGATCACACCGAAGGAATACACCAGGTCATAAGTCTCGACCGGAACATATGAACTTAGTTCTTCGGCGTTGGCTTGGACAAACCGAATCCGGTTCTCCAACCCAAAAACGCGAGCTCGTTGGCGCGCGATCTCAAGTGACTGTTCTGCCAGGTCTACCGCAGTAACAATGGCACCATGACGGGCAAAATTTATCGTATCGGTCCCGATTCCGCATCCGATCTCGAGGACTCTCTTACCATTCCAGCGTGGAAACTCCGCAAAGGCCGGAATGTGAGGCTCAACGAAGTATTTCCGGGCTTCCACTTCATTGAAATATTCTTCCGTTCCAACCAGCTTGGGCGAGTGCCGGATATTGCATGGGCGTGCATTCCAATAGGCCTTGACTGCATCGACAGAGGTGTCGTCAAAAGGTCGGGATGGTGAAACCATGAATTCCTCTATTCTATTCGAATCCGGGAGTCTGTCGCACTCGGTGCGGCGCTCGTGTATCGGTACGAATGCTGTGTAGGCTGGGAGGCAACTAGGTCCCGTCTAACACTCGCCGCTTGGGTGGCCGGCGAAGGGCACGCCACAGCCACCACTTTTCGAAACATCGCGCAAATCCGGCGCTTCTACGGTTAGGCTCGCCTCATGTTAGGCTTTTTGTAATCGTACCGAGAGATCCCAAGGCAAGCAAGGGGAGATTCTGGTCCTTCCGTGAGTCCAGGAAGTACCTATTCGTCGGATGCCGTCTTCATCATTGGCTGCGGGATCACTTCAAAAACGCTGCTGGGGAGTGGCTTTTCCCGCGGCACCGCGATCATGTTATTGCTGAATTGTCCGGAAATAGCGGGCGCGGGCAGGCCCGTAGAGTCATCAAACAAATAGAGATCATAATCTTGCGCCGACAAGGCAGCGCACAACGCTTCGCGGCTGCTGCCCTGACGTTGGAGAGCGGTGTCGGACGCCTCGAACAAAATTATCGGGCGAAAGCGGCGTAGTGTACTTCGAGCTCCATCCACCAGGCGGTGTTCAGCTCCTTCGACATCGAGTTTCATCACATCCAGGCGGTTTATTCCGTTCTCCACGACTACTTGATCGAGAGTTCGCACCGGCACGGGCTCTTTGCGCAATACTCCAACCGCTTCGTAAGCGAACTCGCCCAGCGTATTTTGCCCGGAGTGCTCGGCCTCTGCTATCAACAGCTCAGCTTGCCCCTCGTGTTCGGCAAGTGCCAGCCGAAGGCCGTGAACATTTTTCAGCCGGTTGACCTTCAGATTCTCCTGAAGGCGCTTAAATTCCCGCTCACTCGGCTCGAAAGCCCAGACTACCCCCGTTTGTGCGACACATTGAGCGGCGAAGATAGTATATACGCCCTCGTTCGCCCCAGCGTCCAGAAACGTCATGCCCGGCGCCAATATCTTGTATAGAAAAGCGAATTCGTTCGGATCGATGCATCCCCCGACAAAGATCTGCCGGCTTAAGTCATTCCCCAAGTGCAGGGTTAGTCGCAGGCCATCGAACCAGTCCAGCACTAGCCGCGCTTCCAGGCCCCGGTCCTTAAAAAATTGCCAGACTTTCCGGCGCATTTGGAACGCAAGGTCAGGGTTGCACCAGTCCACATCGAAACGCCAGGCAGGGTAGGGAACGAGCGGTCTGATGAACCTCAATGACCGTGCGATCTCCACCACCTCGGCTTCAGTTTTGTCGTCGATGAGAAATGGTGGGACGGCAACCATATGCAGAATGGGTACAGATTAACAGATCTGTCGCGACGATAGAGCCCGCTGCTACGATCGACCGGCCGCTTTTATGAACTTCTGGGGAATAGAGGCAGTCTGGCAAAGGAGCGGTAAAGATCTACCATCATCTCGGCCAACTCCTCCTACTGGATCGCTGTTACCGGATGGATATCAGCGTCCTGTCGGGACGTCGTAGAGGCATACGTGCGCTTCGTCGCAAGACCGGAACGACTACCGACACAGGTAAGGCATAGCAATAGGACATTTTGATGCGTTTCGTGCCCGCTTAACCTGAAAGGACCTGCCCCGACACCGAGGATTGCGGATGACTCCTTTTGATCGTAAAGGTTGCAGAATTGGCACCAGCTCGATTAGATTGGACAGAGTCTAGAAGTGAAGTGCTCCGTTAGATAATGAACCAGGCGAATCCTTATTTATCCGTAGTGGTAACCGCCCGGAATGACGACCACGGGGGGAACCTCCTTGGCCGGATGCAGGCATTCGTAAACGCCTTCATTAACCAGATGACGAGGCACCATATCGACAGCGAGCTCATCATTGTCGAATGGAATCCCCCCGAAGACAGACCTTCCCTGAAGGATGTGCTGAAATGGCCGCCGACTCTCGGCTCATGCTGCGTCCGGTTCATCAAGGTTCCGGCCGGCATACACGGGCGCTTCCGGCACAGCGATGTACTGCCTCTTTATCAAATGATCGCCAAGAATGTGGGCATTCGGCGGGCGCGCGGCTGCTTCGTCCTGGCGACGAACATCGATATCTTATTTTCAGATGAGCTGGTCGAATATCTCGCCGCCGGAAAATTGGAATCGCGGCGTATGTATAGAATCGATCGCCATGACGTAATGTCTGGTGTCCCCGCCGACGGCACGCCAAACGAACAGTTGGCTTACTGCCGAACCCATCTCGTTCGGGTCAACACAAGAGAAGGTACATTCCGAATCACGCCGGAAGGTCGGCGTGCGCTTGAATCGGTCGACATCGCGGAGCCGGATTCGGGCGTGAGTTTCGGCGCGGGCTGGTTTGCTGTGGAGAGCGCGGGAGCCGAGGGGGTTTGCCGCTGCGTGGAGAACAACGCGGAGGTGTACGCCCTGCCATCCAGCGATCCCGCACCCCCGCTCATTTTTGACATGGAGCCCGCATTCGGCGCCGGCGACAGTCCATTCGTGCTCCAGGTGGTGACACCTGACGGCGCCAAACCCTGCTCGGCCGTCATCAAGTGTAGGTCCATCGTGACGGTGCAGTTGCCTGCCGGTTGCCGGTTGTTTCGTTTTTGTGTGCTAGGCGGGGGATGCACATCGGCGCACGACCCCCGCATTGTGAACTTTCGAGTGTTTCGCTGCCGGTGGGGAAGCCCAGAAAAGGCCACTGGCGACGCGCTGCGACGCACAGTATCTTGCGAGATTCAAGCACAGCCAGCCAGTATCCATACCAGGGCTCTCGGGTTTCTCGCCAAGTTGCGGGACTTGAGGGCGCGCATTGCGAATAGTGATCGCGTGGTGCAAGTCTCGATACCTGTTGGGTCCTTGATGGGACGGCTGGTGCGTATGGCTGCCAGGGTACCGCAATCGAGCCCGTCCAAGCCGGACAGAGAGGCATCGTTTCCGGAGCCGCCGCCGGGCAGTTCTACTGTCTCACCGTTGTTTCTGCACACTAACGCGTGCGGTGATTTCACCCTGATGGCGAGGGATCATTGGTTCGACTTGCGTGGATATCCAGAGTTCGAGGTCTTCTCGATGAACATCGACTCTGTCCTATGTTATGCCGCGCACCACGCCGGCTTTCGTGAAGAGATTCTGCGCGACCCAATGCGCATCTACCATATCGAGCACCAGGCTGGTTCAGGTTGGACGCCCGAAGGCCAGGCCAAACTCTTTGCTCGCATCGCTGCCAAGGGCATCCCCTGGCTGGACTATCGGGAATTTGTCGTTTGGGCTGAACAGATGCGTCGTTTTAATTCCACGATGATTTTCAACCGTCAAGACTGGGGCCTGGCGAACGATCAGCTCACGGAAATCGTGCTGCCGGCCGCCGTTTCCACAGCGATTTGATGAGCGGCAATTTCCGCCAGCCAACCTGGAACCATTCCTTCCAGAACCGCAAAGGGTGGCGCCTGTTCTTGTAAGACCCGTATACCAGGCTAAGGAGATACTTGGCCGGCGATGGCGGAACAGGCTCAAAGAAGCCGTCCCGCTTATCCAGGACAGTACAGCAATAACCATATATCAACTCGAATGGCGCGTAACCGTAGTGCCTCATTACTACATCGATCCCGACCCGGTAGACTTCGCCACGTTTCGCCAGCGTCTTGGAACCGTAATGCATTCTTGATGTTGCCAAGTAATCATCCACCTTCAACAGACGATGGCGTTTGGCGAGGCGAATCCAAAAATCATAGTCCAGCGCAGCATGTAGTTCCGGATCTAGCATGCCGACCTCGGTGAAAACCTGTCGCCAGAGAAACGATGCCGGCTGGCAAATGAAGCACTCTGTCTTCAGGAGGTCAACATCGAATGGCTTGGTGGGGTAGCGGCAGACGGTGCTTCCGTCTTCTCTCGTCAGGTAACCCTCGCCATAGATTCCCGCATATCCAGGGTTGGCGAGCATGTGTCTCACGGCTTTGTCGACCGCGCCGGGCAGGTATGTATCATCCGCACATAAGAAAGCAAAAATCTCGCCACGCGACCGCAGAAAACCCTTGTTGATGGCGTCTGTTTGGCCGCGGTCCGGCCCTGAATACCACCGCAATCGTCCTTCGTACTTGCGTAGAATCTCAAGCGAGCCATCGGTCGAACCTCCGTCCATGACGATGTACTCGATATTTCGGTAATCCTGGCTCAGTACGCTCTGAATCGCTTCCTCGAGGAATCCGGCCATATTGTAAGTCGGAGTCACGATACTAACGAGAGGACTTTCCGGCATGGGATCACCTTGATTCTATACTACCGGCGTCGATTGCAAACTATTGCAGAAGAATGATTTAGTGACGCCGCCTGACTTGCGTCCCACTTCTCTCTCGGATAGAAATTGTGATTGATTCCTTGCCATTTGGCGATGGCCTCATTTCTCCGGTACGCCGGCTCTGATTGCCCCAAAAAGATCTTACCAACCCCAAAAGGGTGTAGAGCATCTGTCATATTTGTTACTATCGATCTTCCGAGGCTTCTACTCCACGAACTTGGCCGACGTTTTATTGGCCCAAGCATTGTTATGCTGAACCGAATCAGACTATGCCTTGAGTCGTTGCGAGTCGGAGAGCATGCGGGGCCGAGAATCGTTTTCCTGCACCTGCCCCGAACCGGGGGGACAGCGCTCGTCAAGGATATTTTTTTCGCCAACTTTCCAAGATCGCGCCTGTGCCACGTCAATTACGGGGCGGACATGCAGGCGATTGATGGCGCGCACGATCCATTAGCCTGGCCAGCCTGGCGTCGCAAGCACGTTGGGTTTCTGGGTGGTCATATGCCATTCGGATTCGCAAAACACTTTCCGGGACGATCTGAATACATCACTTTACTCAGGGATCCGATCTCACGGACTGTATCGGATTACCATTTTTGCCGCAACAATCCATCCAACCCGGCTTATGAAGCCGCCACTGCTCTATCGCTCCGTGAGTTCGTGGAGAGGGGTTTCGCTTCTAGCAGAAACTGCTATGCCCGTTGGCTCTCCAATGCCGTTTTCGGCGCGAAGTTTCACAACCAGGATGAAATGCTGCGGGAAGCGCTGCACAACCTCGCGCACTTCTCCTTTATAGGCATCACCGAGTTATTCGACCTCTCAGTGGCGCGGTTGTGCCAAAAATACGGCCTCGCTGCGCGTGCGTACAGCGTGGATGGCCGGAATGCCGCGACGCCGGAGGCGAGATCTATGACCCCGAAAGAGCTAGAGGTTCTCCGCGAAGCTAACACATTGGATCAGGTCATTTATGACGAATGCCGGAGACGTTTTGCCGGGATTGATACCGCTGGCCCCGTCGAGTCGTCCGCGTAAAACTAAGTTCAGGCCACACCGGTTACCAAGGCAACGAAGCTTGAACTATGTGCTTGGAACGCCCATCTTGTGGCGTCCAAGGCCTTTGCTTCCAATATCGGTGCGATACTGGATGCCATCGAAACGGATCTTGTGGGCGGCTTCGTAAGCTTTCTTGACGGCCTCTCCCAAGTCCATTCCCGCCGCAGTGACGCCAAGAACCCGTCCCCCCGCCGTTTCGAGCCCGCCCGGACCGATGCGCGTTCCTGCATGAAATACGATTGCGCCCTTGGCTTCGGCGTCTTCGATGCCGCGAATGGACATGCCGGTGCGATAGGGGCCGGGATAACCGCCCGACGCCAGAACCACGCACACCGAAGCGCCGCGCTTCCATGCAAACGAATGCCGCCCCAGCTCGCCCCGAGCGGCCGCCGCCAGAACCGGCGCCAGATCGGTCGACATGCGGTGCATCAGCGCTTGCGTCTCCGGATCGCCCAGACGCACGTTGAACTCGAGCACTCTCGGACCGCTCGGGGTCATGATCAATCCGGCGTAGAGAAAACCCGTGAAGCCGGTGGCTTCCACCGCCGGCCGCATGACGGTGTTCAGAATGTCTTCAGTTTGCGCTTCGGTCAAGATGCGTGAATCGCAATAAGCGCCCATGCCGCCGGTGTTCGGCCCGGTGTCGCCGTCGTTCAAGCGCTTGTGATCCTGCGTGGGAGCGAGCGGCAGAATGTCCCGCCCGTCGCATAGCGCAATGAAGCTGACCTCGTCGCCTTCAAGAAATTCTTCGATCACGAGGCGCCCGCCCAGGGCTTCGAGCGCCTGCTCGGCCTGTGCGCGATCCTCCGCGATAACCACCCCTTTGCCCGCCGCGAGCCCGTCGGCTTTGATGACGACCGGAAATCGGAAGCGGTCGAGCGCCTTGCGCGCGTCTGGGCGCGTCTCGACCGCGACAAATTCCGCTGTCGGAATCCGATGCTGCCGAAAAAAGTTCTTGGCGAAAATCTTGCTGCCTTCAAGCCGCGCATTCTCCGTCGTTGGCCCGACGATCGGCCGCCCCACGGCATGAAACGCATCGACTACCCCTGCCACTAGCGGCGCCTCCGGCCCAATCACAGTGAGATCCGCCTTCACCGATTCCGCCACAGCGAGAAGCGCCTCGGGCGACCCATCACCCGCAGGAAGGCAATCCCCACACCGCGCCACCCCCGGATTCCCCGGCGACGCATACACATGCACGCTAGGACTCTGGCTCAGCTTCCACGCAAGCGCATGTTCGCGCCCACCCGAGCCAATCACCAAAATTCGCATAGAGCATCAATGATAACGAATGCGAGAAACATGCGACGCGAAATGCACTCGCGAGAATGCCTGCAAATCGTCATTGTTGGTTGTTCGATTGCCTAGGGCAAGCCGAAGCAAACAATATTAGGGCCAATGGCAACTGCAATAAACTGCTTTCCATCGACGATGAACGTCATGGGAGATGCCTTGTTTTCCCCGTTGGTCGGAAAATGCCAGAGGGTCTTCCCGTCCTGTTCATCGAGAGCGACGAAATCCCCACTCGGATCGCCATAGAATAATAAGCCGCCCGCCGTGGCGAGCACGCCCGCGCACCGTTTGCCTTCGGTAGGTCCGGTTTGCGGCTTCTCCCAAACGATTTTTCCACTTTCGATATCGAGCGCACGCAAGACCTTCCTCCCGGGCTCCTCTTGCCGCGGTTCTTTCTTCCAACTTCCGGGCGCGAGTTTCAAGACACATTTCTCAAGAGCCATCACATAGTAGAGATGCGTCACCGGGCTGAACGCGGTGGCATTCCAGTTGGTCGCGTCTTCGGGGCAGAATATGTCGCCCTCCGGCAAAAGCTGCGGACGGCCATCTGGACCAATCCCGCTGGCCCACGTCAAGCGATTGATGAACGGTCTGGCCAGCAGGAGCTGGCCTTCTATGCGGTCGAGCACATAAAAGAAACCGTTGCGGTTCGCAAACAGCATGAGTTTTCGGTCTTGTCCGTGAAATCGGGCATCCACCAGGACGGGCGGTTCCGTCGCGTCCCAATCGTGAACATCATGCGGAGTGAATTGGTAGTACCATTTCAATTTCCCAGTGTCGGGGTTCAGTGCCAGAACGCAATTTGTATAAAGGTTGTCGCCCGGCCGGTCGCGATCGTTGGAATCCGGATAAGGATTGCCGGTGGGCCAGTACAAAGTATCGGCCTCCGGATCGTAGGAGCCGGTGAGCCAGGTTGGGCCGCCTCCCTCTTTGGGTTCTCCGCCCTTCCAAGTCTCAATTCCGGGCTCTCCCTTTGCTGGAACCGTCCAGAAACGCCAGACGCGTTCGCCGGTTGCGGCCTTGTACGCCGCAAGAAATCCGCGAATACCCCAGTCGCCTCCGGAGACGCCTGCGATCACCATATCCTTGACGATCAGCGGCGCCACCGTCGAGCCATAGTGCTGCGGTTCATCCGGCATCACGGCTTCCCAGACCACTTGGCCGGTTGTACGGTTCAGAGCGATCAGGTGAGCGTTGTCGGTGACCATGAACACTTTGTCGCCCAGCAAGGCGACGCCTCGATTGGTGCCCAGAGACGCGTCGCTAACCAATCCTGGAGTGCGCGGGCGCGAGTATTCCCAGATCATGCGCCCCGTCAGAGCATCCAGCGCAAGGGCTTGATGCGGACCGGTAATGTACATGACGCCGTCGGCAACCAGGGGCGTGACTTCGAGGCCGAAGTACTTCATGTTCTCGTTGTAGTAGCCCGTGTCCGGAAGAAGTTGCTTCCAAAGAGGTACGGAAAAAATCCATTTCAGCGCCAGTTGTTTTACATTCTTAGTGCTGATCTGATCGAGATCGCTATAACGGTTCGCGCTCAACTTGCCGTTGTAGGTCAACCAGTCGCCCGGTTTCGGATGCAGAATGCGAGCGAAATCGATGTCATCCTTCGCGGGCTGGCGGGAGGCAATCACGACTCCCGGGTTCACGCCGGTCAACCGGCTCAGGTAAGCGATCAAATTCTGCAGCTCTTCAGGGCTGGCGTTGACAGCGCGCATCGGTGAACCTGCTTCGTCGTGGATGGCTGCAATCTGGTCTTCCTGAAGCAGATGGAATTTCCCCCGAAAATCCTGCAGCCGGAGATCAAAATTGCTTCGGCTGCGCACGAAACCGCGCAGCGTCTTCCCGTCCCGTAGCTGCACGCTGACCTGCCCGTATCCGGGGGTGACGTGCGCCTCCGGCTGCAGCAAAGCCGAGCGGATCTGGTTGACCGTCATGCTATGGCCCAGGTTCGACAGATCCGGTCCGATCGCCTCTCCACGGCCTGCGACCATGTGGCAGGAAGCACATTGCCCTTTACCGAAGAAGAATTGCTCGCCCGCCAACTGGTTGCCGGGAACGTCGCTCGCAGACGCTTCCCCGTTTAGCGTGTGCACGAAATTGGCCAGGACATCCAGCTCATGGGTAGGCAGGTCGAAGGGCGGCATGCCTGTCCCCGGAATCCCGTTGCGAATCGTATCGCTCAGCTTGCGAACCGATTGGCGGCGCAGGCGGTTGTTGCCGGCCAGTCCCGGCGCCTGGTCTGTGCCGCGGGCATCGGCGCCATGGCAACCGACGCAACGCTCCGCGTATACTCTGCGGCCTTCCTCAAGAGTTGAAGCGCCGACGGGAGCATTCTGTCCCCACACCGATGCGGCACTAAAGAAAAGAGCCGCAGTAATGCTTGCTAGGTCATGTTTCCCAATCACGCCGCCAATAACCTCCGCGCGTTTTCCTCGAGAACGGCTTGTCTGCCTGCCTCCGTGAACGCCGATTCCCTAACCTTCAACATAGCCGACTCAAAGTAGTACAGCGGGTAGTTTGAGCCGAATAGCACACGTTGGACGGAGATTTTCTGCGCCAAATGAGACACCCCGCCGACGCCCTCCACCATGGAGATATCAAAATAGACATCGCCGGCGGAGAGCAGCTTCTCCGACAGTTGAAAGTTATGCACGTGATCGGCATTCAAAATGACGACCCGTGCCCCGGGTGAACTCTGGAGCAGATCCGGAAGGGGAGCCAAATCCACGGCTGCAACGCGCGTGAGCGGGGGCTGTGTTCGCTCGTCCTCCATGGATACGACGAGCTGCACGACGAGCCGGCGCGCGGCCGACAGGTGCAGCACATCCGCAAACGCACGGTCCTTCAGGTCGTACCCATGGTAGTTGGGATGCAGCCGGATTCCCGGCATCTTGTGCGCTTCGTGGCAGCGTCGTAAATCCTCCTGCCAGTCGGGGAGCTTGGGATTGATGGACCCGAACGGGATCAGCAAACCTGGGCCATGGCGATGGCAATCTTCCGCCAGCCTGGCGTTGGCGCTCGAAATGTCTTTGTGAAAAATCCCGTCGAAGGTCCCGGTCCACGCTTGAGTTACCTCTCGCCTGCGCAGGCCGGCGACAAGATCGGCTGGCTCATCTCCAACCAGCCGGCGGAACGGCCATCGGGAAAGATTCACATTTACGTCGACCATTACGCCTGGTATCCCTTCCCGCGCAGGATCGGTGTCAGCAGTCGTTTTAGGTTTTCGGCGAGGATCAGTCGCCGGGCGGACTCGGGGATCTCCGCACCCATCACCTTCCCGAGCTGCGAAGCGATACTCCGGCCGAAGGCATCGCTGCCATAGATGATCCGCTCGGGTCCCAGTTCGCGCACCGCCATTTCGACGTACCCGGACGTGGGGTTCGAGCCGGCCAGCTCGGAGTAAACATTCTTCTCACTTCGAATCACGCGAATCCCGAGTTCCCAGTCTCCTCCTGTGTGACCGCAGATGAGAGGCACGCCGGGATGCCGGCGTGCGAGTTCCAACAAGTCGTAGGGCGTGGATTCGCCCGGCCCATTTCCGCCGACTTTCAGCCATGTGTGCTGCAAGATGGGCGCCTTCATGGCCGCCGCGCGCTCCACAATCGGGTCAAGCTCAGGCGCGTTGCAGCGCCGGGCCACCCACAGCTTTACCCCCACCATAGGACCGTCGTGGACGCAGCGATTCAACTCGTCGAGGCTGGCCTGAACATAATTCGGATTCAGATAGACGAAGCCATAAGCGCGATCGGGCGCGCACCTGATTCCACGCAGCACCTGGTCATTCTCGGCGCGAAGCTGTTCGGGCGACGGATTCTCCAGCAGCGGGTAACCCAGCGACAGCATGACGCGGTCGACGCCCATCCGATCGAGAACCTTCACGATTTCCTTCATGCGATCTTCAGGCGTTTCACCGGGCCAATTGGTCAGGTGGAAGTGGACATCCCAGATCAGTGGCTTCTGCGGAGCCGCGTTTCCCGAGGATGGCCAGACGGCAGGCATTGCCGCGAGCGACTGGCCAGCGTGTTTGAAGAAAGTTCGGCGGTCAAGCATCCGGGCGGCTCCGATCAACGCTTCATCTGGTGGGAAATATCGTCTTTACGACGCTCCGGACCGGCATCGTGCGGATCATCGTATGAACTCTTCAATGTACGCGTCATCCTGGGCATCGTGGACATCAGTCATGTCGCCCAGAACGTAGCGATACCGAAAAGGGGAGCCTAACGGCACTGGGTGCCCCATCCAGTTCGATGGATCCGTCCATAAAACGGATCTTGTGCCCATGGCCTTGACCAGGTCATCCAGATCCCAATGAAGCGCGAAGCCGGGAATTACCGCATCAAATAGGTCGGTGTTCATGGAATTTTCAAGGGCGGCCCGCAGGCTGTGCGGCGTCCGGTCCAGCCAGATCTTGCCGATCCGCGGGTCCACCGCTGCCGCCACCAACAGCCAGATTCCTTTTACACCGCGCGCCGCGGCTCGAATGGAGGATGGCTCCACGTCATTGCGAGCGGCTAGCAGATCGACTCCGCGAAGAATGTCGCGCGCCCGCATGGCCGGCAGATTAAGCCCAATCTGGTTGGCGCGCGCGTTGGTCAGCCAATTCCCTACATACGGCCGCTCGCCTTCCCCCGGAGAGTTGCGGGGCTCCAGTTCAAGGACGATACGCCCTTTCCGAGCAATCCGTTCCGCCACCGAAGCCGTAGATGGGATCCAGTAGCTGCTCATCTTGTCCGCTACCAATAGCACTGCCGGCTTTCGCCCTTTCGAGTTTGGGATGTAGAGCGTTCCGGCAATCTCCACGCCCGGTTCGCTTTCAAACTTGACGCGCTCACGCCGCCATTCCGTAGCGCCCGGCTCATCCGATACTTTCACCGCGGCTGAAGCGCCATCTGAAGGGATCTGTAGATGGCGTAGTTCTGCCACGAGTTCAGGCACGGTCCCCCGGCGTTTCCTGGCGCGAAACTCATCCAGGGTCAATTCGTAAAGCTTCCGGCTTCCTGGCTCGTCGTCGACATGGCCCGTCGATGTTACTAGTAGTGCATCGTTGGTATAAAGCTCCACGGGTTGTTCATGAAAATCACCCTGGCCGTCCTTGAGCCAGCGGATCATCCACTTATAGATCTCTTCCCGAGTCTCGAGCGGTGTGCCATGGGGGCCCGGACCGACAAAGAAGCGGAGCTTGTCCTCGGCCCCATAGAGGGCGAACCAGCGCCGGGCTTCCTCATATACGAGTTTCGCCCCCTGAGGCGTAAAGTAGTCGCCTTCGGTTGCCAGGATCAGCCAGGGCGTGGGAGCGGTCAATTCCACATAATCGGCCATGTCCAAGCCGCTGGTAAGAAGGCTCGGAGGGCTCATTTCGGAATCGGGATCGGGGCCAGCAAATAGCAGGCGATACGAATTGATGAAGCAGGCTGGCGCGACGGCCTTGAGCCTCGGATCCAGCGCCCCTATCAATGCCGTCAACGCGCCGCCACCCGAGCACCCAGCGGCCCCGATGTGTGCCGCGTCCACATCAGGACGGCTGATCAGATAATCGAGAGCCCGTTTCGCATCCCAAATGAAGTAGCGGGCCACGCTCTCGCCGATGAGCATGTTCTGGGCTCCCGCCTGGATGTGCTCGGGGACCGACCACCCCGCCAAGGGCCGGTCCACTCGGCGGTCATACGTCTGTTCTCTTTCGCCCTGGCCGGCTGGATCGAAAGCCAAGGCCACGAAACCCTTCAACGCCAGATTGGCTGCGAGTTTCTGCGGCTCCGTCTTACCCTCTTGTGTGTGGCCGGATTGCAGAAGCACGCCGGGATAACGGCCCGGCTGGTTGGGACGGTAAAGGTCGGCGGTCACATAGAAACCCGGCAGGCTCTCGAAAATAACCTTCTCGATGGTATAGTTTTGAGCCTGGATACGGCCGGTAATTCTGGGATTCAGCGGGCCGGTGTAGTTGGGCAGACCTCCGACCAGCGACAGCAGCGTTTCACGCACCGATGCCTTTCGGCGCTCCGCGTCGGCGACGGTTCGAATCTTAGCAATCGCATCCTCTCGAGCCTGCAATTGCCGCTGCGCGATCTGGTCCATCCAGCGGAGAAGAGGGTCTTGTGGCTGTTGGGCAACTAGGGAGGGGAGAAAGGTGGTGGTGCACAGTAGCGCTATCTGGCGTGATTTGTTGCCGCGCATTCCCGATGAGTATATCGCTGTCAGCGTCACCAGATTGGCAATCCCCGCGTCCGCGAAGGGCACGCCTTGCCTTGTACCAGATCAATTTCCTCGTTTTGAGCAACCCACCGGCAATTCCACCCGGCGACGACCTGACAACAGTTGCGCCAGGAGCCTATATTATTCAGTCCAACTTGACTGTCGGTTTTGGCGGCACGGCCTCATTCGATGGTGCAGGGATCTGCGCAGGAACAGCACTTGAGGAATTTGCTAACGGAGGCATGCGAAGGGCATATTTTCCACTTCGTCCTCCTTGGAGTGGTGATGCCAGCTACAGGCTTGCGCTGGCGTCAAACAAGGTAGGAGACCACGCGCACCGCTCCTGCAGACTGGCGGCCAATTCAGGGTTGTTAGCGCGGTACATGTATGTCCATGTGGAGAGCTTGCGGCGGTAAGGGGCGGAGTTGGCGATCAAATCTCCCTCGTCCAGCCATTGACCGACGTCTTCCAGCATATGGATGTTTTCGTCGCGGCACTTTCTCAGGGCCCAGGAGAGGATAGGCGAAAGCAATGTGGTCGTGCCGTCGAGCGACTGAAAGTCTACCAGCCGCACGCGTCTCAGACGGAGAATGGCATTGTCCCGGCGGTCGAAAATGGCGTACGCTGCGACGCGGGCTCCGTCCATTACCGTGGCGATCCACACATGATTTTTCCGCAGCCCATGCTCGAAGTGCCATGCCAGCACCGCGCGCGAGCGGTCCGCCAAGAGCATGCGCGGGTTGTTTTCTTTCAAGGCGCCCCAGAATTCGTCGAAGCGGTCATCGAAACCGGTGTAGGCCTTCACTTCGACCGCGCCCGCCCGCGGCCTTGAATTCGCGAGCTTATCCTTGAGAAAGGCCATCGCGGCTAGCGGATAGCGCAGCGGCTTGGCCCAGGGCAAGTTCTTCATCGCCAGGAAGCCCTGAAAAAAACCTTTGTAGCGTGTGATCCAAAAAGCAGACTGGTCCCAGCGGCCCACCGGAACCGGGAGGCACGCCAAGGCGCCGAATGTAGGGGCGGACGCGGGGGTAATGGCGTTTGTCAGGAAAAGCTCGACGCCGGGCTGGTTCATCAGGTGATCCAGCAACACCAGAGACATGCTGCGGTACGCAGGTTCGGCAACCAGGCCACGTCCCGTGACTGCCAGGACTTTCCTTCCCTCGAATTCATAGGACAACGGGATATTTCCTACCGAGCCGACAATCTGCTTGTCGTCACCTTCAATGACCCAGCCGATGGGCCAGCCACCGTTTCGCTCCGACTGCAGCGGATTGCTCAGATGGAGGTGAGTCCATTCCTCATAGTTCTTGGCGGCGAGACCATAGCGGGACTCAAGCGCGGCAATTTGACGGTGATCCGCTAAGGTGGCCTCTCTAATTTTGGGGCCGAGACGGGCTTGACGCACAGGCCCAGTTACCGGTGGCATCTTTGTCGAGCTGGCCATATCAGGAATATCCAGCGGACAACCCTCGTCGAACCGGCATAATGACCTGCCGCAATTCCGAAACGCGCTGTTCGGGGTTCAGCGCCGCGCTTTCAAGCAGCTTGCGCAGATCGTCCAGCATGGCGGTAATCGTCGGGAGTTCGAATTGGTCGGGGTTATATTGGGCGCGGCCGATCATCCCGTTCGGCCTGTCGATGAAGGCGATGTAAAGATCCCAGCTTGCTCCACCGCTCTCGACATCCATTGAAGTCACGCTCCAGTCCAGATCAAGATCCGGCGCCGGAGGTTGAAGCGACATTGCGACCGTAAAAAATGGGCTGCGGCTTGGGTCCCGCTCGGGTTTGAGCTTCCAGGCGAGATACTCCAGGGGCACGTCGTCGTGGGAAATGGCCTCCGAAAGGACCCCTCGCACTTGGAGCAGCAGTTCGTTAAATGTCGAATCGTTTTCAAAGTTCATCCGCAGCGCAACTGGATTCAAGAAATAGCCCAGCAGCGCCTGAACTTCTGTGCGCTTGCGCCCTGAGGGAGAGAGCGTACCGACGACGATGTCCTCCTGCAACGTATAGCTGTGCAACAGCGCCGTGAATCCGGCCAGCAGGGTCATGAAGAACGTGACACTGGCGCGCCGGCTCAATTCTCTGAGCGCTTCCGTAAGAGGGCCTGGTAGCGCGAACGCGTGGAACGCTCCACGAAACGTCCGAGCCGCGGGCCGCGGTTTGTCGTTGGGCCAATGCAACACGGGCAGGCCGGCAGGAAGCTGTTTGCGCCAGTAGTCCACTTGTTTGGCCAGCACGTCGCCTTGCAGCCACTTCCGTTGCCAATATGCGAAATCGGCGCACTGCACGGGCAGTTCTGGCAGAGGAGACGGGCGGCCGGCGGAAAAGGCTTTGTAAAGCGCCGCCAATTCCGACGGAAATATTTGATAGGCCGACTTGCCATCGAGAATGATTTGATGCGCGATTAGGTAGAGCCGGTGTTCGGCATCGTCCAGCTTGACCAACGTGGGCCGCAGCAAAAGCCCGCGCCGCAGGTCGAAGGGGCGCTGGGCGTCCCTGGCCACGCAACGCACAGCTTCCGCCTCTTGCTCTCTCTTACCCAGTTTGCGGAGATCAAGGATTTGCAGCTTGATCTTCGAGGCCGGCTGAATAACTTGGACGGGCTGACCATCCACCGTTTCGAAAGTGGTTCGCCAAGCTTCATGGCGCCGGACGATTTCCGTGAAGCTATGTTCCAGCACCGCTACATCGAGAGGCCCCTTCATGTGCAGAGTAACGCACTCGTTATAAAGAGGCGGAATATCGGGGACGCGAAGTTCGCGAAACCAGAGCTCCTGCTGGGTTAGCGACAGCGGTGCAGCTTCTCCGGGCGGACGCCGGGTGATACCGTTCCCCTTGGCGGCCGTGTGCCCGAGCTCGCCACGCAGATACTTTTCGAGCAAATTGCGCTTTTGATCAGAAAGAGGGGCGGGTCCTGGCATCTTGTCCTCCGGGCGAGCGCGGAACATCGGGTTTTTGGACGGAAGATTCCGTTGCGAACACTACTGGCAGGGCAGCGAGGCCTCGCAGGCCGAGATTGTGCCGCCAGACCAAGGATTTCGATTCGAGCGCCAAGTTCGGCAGACGCCGCAAGATGGTTTCAAAGGCAATCTGACCCTCAAGACGGGCTAGCGGCGCACCGAAGCAAAAATGCGCGGCCCAACCGAATGCCAGGTGACGGTTGTCCTGGCGCGTAATATCCAGGCGGTCAGGATCGGGAAAGCGTTCCGGATCGCGGTTGGCGGCGCCCATGACCGCGATCACCGCCTGGCGCTTGCGAATCTGTTTTCCTCCCATCTCAACGTCGGTTCGGGCCAATCGTGCAGTATGCTGGCTCGGGCTCTCATAGCGCAGGAGTTCTTCGACCGCGGAAGGGACCAGAGAAGAATCCTCTCGCAGCTTCTGCAACTGGTCTGGATTGCGTAGCAGGCTCAGCACGCCATTGCCGATCAGGTTCGTGGTGGTCTCCTGTCCGCCCACCATGGTTACGATCACGTTGGCGATCACTTCTTCCTCAGTGAGCCGTGAGCCCTCAACCTCGGCGGTCATCAGCGCGTGGATCAGTCCGTCTCGTGGATGCTCACTCTGTTTGTGGATCGCGGAGCGAAAATACGCCGTCATAGCTTCGACGCTGCGCAGCACGCGTGGAATACGATCCGGATTGTGCTGGAAATTGCCCAACATCTCGGCGAAATCAGCGGACCAGGATTTCAACTGGTCGTGATCGGCCACCGGAACGCCCATCAGCTCGGCGGTCACAATGGCAGGCATCGGCTCGGCTACATCGGCGATTAGGTCCGCGCGCCCCGCGCTGGTCACGCGGTCGAGCAGGCCATCGACGATTTCCTGAATGTGCGCGCGGAGTTGTTCCACGCGCCGCGGTGTGAACGCTACCGAAGCCAGGCCGCGCAGCCGCGTGTGGGCGGGCGCATCCAGGAACAGCATCTGCTTCACCATGACCTGTGCGATCGGGTTCAGGGCGGACATGCCCATGGCTGTGAGCTGCTCCGGAGTCGGCGTGCGGTCGGCAGAGAAGTAGCGCAAGACGCGCACGACGTCCGGATAGCGCGTGACAACCCAGGCATGCAGAAACGGATCCCAATGCACTGGGTCCTCAGTCCGCAGCCTGTGATAAAGGGGGTACGGATTTGCCAGGACTTCCGGGTCGAGGAGACGATATAGGCTTAGAGTCTCCCTCGGCATTCGTGCGCTCTGAGCCGGTTGCGGGGTCGTCATGCTCGTCAGGCGTTAGCGCTTTCCGGGCTGGACAGGGCGCCCGTTGCTTCGCTCCCACCCATGGCCTCCAACTTCGCGAGAATAAGCCGTTCGATCTCGGCGGACATCTCACGCACCGTCGGATGATCGAACAAACTGCGCAGGGAGAGTTCAACTGCGAATGCGTCGCGAACATGCGCAATCATTTGGGCGCCCAGGAGGGAGTGCCCTCCCATCTGGAAGAAGTTGTCGTCAACGCCGATTTGATCAATGCCAAGCAGAGCCTGTAGGATGCCGGTCAGGCGTTCTTCAACCGGTGACCCAGGCGCTTCTACCGGGGCGTTTCCGAGCGAATTCTCTACTGTCGGTTCCGGAAGCGCGTCGCGATCGATTTTTCCGTGAGACGTCAAAGGAAACTCATCCAGCCGGACGAAGGTAGTGGGGAGCATATACTCGGGCAGGTGCTGGCGGAGGGAATCGCGGATTGCGCTGGCATTCGTGCGGGAATCGGGCGTTAAAATTACATATGCCACTAGGCGCTTCTCTCCAGAACTGTCTTCGCGGGCGACGACCAGGCTCTCGCGAATATCGGGATGCTGGTCGAGCACACTGACGATTTCGTTGGGCTCGATGCGATAGCCGCGGATTTTGATCTGATCGTCGACGCGCCCTATAAAGGCGATATTGCCGTCAGGCAGAAGACGGCCGATGTCTCCGGTCTTGTACAGCCGGCTTCCCGGTTCGGCACTGAACGGATTCACAATAAACTTCTCACTGGTGAGGTCGGGGCGGTTGCGATAGCCGCGGGCGAGACCCGCGCCCCCCAC
Organism: Bryobacteraceae bacterium; assembly: GCA_035577325.1. Lineage (GTDB taxonomy): Bacteria > Acidobacteriota > Terriglobia > Bryobacterales > Bryobacteraceae > QHXW01. Next base: position 32,069 of record DATLVQ010000043.1, read on the forward strand.
GTGAATTTCGCCCGGCGTGCCCGGCGGCACCGGGCGCAGATCTTCATCAAGGATATAAATCAGTACATTGGCGATGGGCCGGCCGATGTGCGGCAGGGGGTCGGAGCGTTTATCGCTCAACACAGGGGCTGAGGTAGCCACCACCGTACACTCCGTGGGTCCGTAATTGTTGACCAGCATGAAGGGCAAGTTCACTGGCGGATAGTGGTGGAGGATGTCGCCCCCAGTAAGCAGCATGCGCAGCGGCGTCTGATTCGGCCATTCGAGGGTGAGCATTTGCTCCGCCAGGGGGGTTGGGACAAAGCTGATGGTAAGCTTGCGCGCAAGCAAGAAATCGCGCAGAAGTTCAGCCGAGCTGCGCGTCACTTCATCCGCCATGTGCACGCTGGCTCCCGCCGTGAGATAAGGCCACAGTTCCCAGACGGCGGCGTCGAAGCCCAGCCCGGCTACATGGCTGGCGCGGTCGCCCGGTGTGACTTGGAAAGCCTGCCGGTGCCAGCATACGAGATTCGCGAGCCCGCCGTGGGTGACTTCCACGCCTTTCGGACGGCCGGTTGAACCAGACGTGTAAATAACATAGGCCAGATCGTCCGGCATGATGTCAACGTGTGGCGGGTGATCGGGCTGTTCGGAAATCTCCGGCGCGCCGACCATCACAACGTCTTGTTTCTTAGATGGCACACGGCCGGAGAGGTGCTCGCTGGTAATCAACAAGGGCGCTCGCGCATCGTCGAGCATGAAAGACAGGCGATCCGGCGGATAAGAGTGATCCAAGGGCAGATAGGCGCCGCCGGCCTTTAGGATTCCGAGCATCGCGACCACCAAGTCGAGAGAGCGCTCGAGACAAACGCCCACCAGAACGTCTGGACCCACGCCGAGCGAGCGCAGATACTGAGCCACGCGGTTGGACCGGGAATCGAGTTCATGGTAGGTCAGGATTTCGGAGCCATCCGTCAGCGCGGTGGCATCGGGCCACTTTGTCGCCTTTGCGGCCACGGCGTTGGGGACGCAGCCCGCCTGAAAATCGAGATCCGAGATTGTGTTAGTAATGCTGAGTTCCTGTGGATAAGTTGCCATGATTTCACCTTTGCAAATTTGTAATTGTCCGATGTTGCCTGCGGAGGCAAGCGAAATCTTGTGATGCCGGTTGAGCTCGATCTATTGACGGCGACGGCTCACCAGTGCGTCCTCCAGAAAGAGGAATTCGATGCCGGTCCCGAGAAACGTGCATATTGCTTCTTGCGGTGTGTTTACAATCGGCTGACCCTTCACGTTAAAGCTCGTGTTTAATACCATCTCGCGCCCCGTAATTCTGCCCACGGCCTGCAATAGAGTGTGAAAGGCCGGGTTGTCTTTGCCGGACACGGTCTGCACGCGGGCCGATCCGTTGACGTGAGTGATCGCCGGCAACTGGGAGCGGTACTCTTCACGGACATCAACGGTAGTGATCATGTACGGGAGCTCAGTCATTGGGGCCACGTCAAACCACTGGTCGACCTGCTCTAGAGATACGGCGGGCGCGAACGGGCGGAAAGCCTCACGCATCTTGACCATGGCATTGATGCGATCGCGCATTTCCGGGCGTCCGGGATCGGCGAGAATGCTGCGGTGGCCGAGCGCGCGCGGCCCGAACTCCATGCGCCCGCGGTACCAGGCGATGACTCTGCCTTCCGCAATCAACCGGGCGGCTTCGGTCGAAGTCTCCGCGAGTGTGTCATAGCGGCGCACCTGGATGCAATCGCCAAACTCACCGATTGCCGCCTCAATTTTCTCCGTCGAATGTGCCGGGCCAAGGTACGGAGGCGCAAAGCGGGCGTTGTGAATCTCGCCCGCCAGGGACGCACGGTAAAGCGCGGCTCCCAGGGCGGAGCCGTCGTCTCCCGCCGCGGGCTGCACGTAGATTTCGTCGAAAAGGCCGGAACGCATAAGGCGGCCATTGGCGGTGCAATTGAGAGCTACTCCACCCGCCAGCGCTACCCGCCGCAATCCGCTGGCTTTGCCGAAATGCCCGCAGATGTGCAGCATAACTTCGTCCAGACATTCCTGCAGCGCAGCCGCCACGTCGCAGTGATCGTCGGTAATGTCCTGGTCGGGCCGCCGCTCCTTTATCAGGTTGTCATCCAGATACTGCCGGGAAGCGGCGTAGTGCTCGCGTTCGTCTCTGGTACGGTTCAAGTGGAGCGCAGGGATGCGGATTGAGCCATCTGGACATCGTTGCACGGCGTGCTCAAAAAATGGGCGAAAGCGCTTCGGATCTCCATAGGGTGCAAGCCCCATGATCTTGTATTCGTCGGAATTGAAATCGAAACCGAGGTGAAGCGTAACCAGCGAATATAAAATCCCGATGGAATCCTGCGCCGAAATTTCGTGGAGCTTGTCGAGCTTTCCGTCATGCGCGTGAAAGATCGACGCGCTTTGCGCTTCACCCATGCCATCCAATACGACTACCAGGCATTCGCCCCATCCTGACGTGAAATAAGCACTGGCGGCGTGCGCCAGATGATGGTTCACATGATGCACGCGGTCTTCAGGAAATCCAGGCAGCTCGCGATTCACCAGCGCCAGCAGCGCTTCTCTTGAGAACACTTCCCCATACAGCCGGGAGGTCGTGGAGTCGATTGCAAAGATCTTGCGATAAGGAGCGTAGTCAAACCCGTGGGCGATCTGGTCGACATCCTGGAGCGAGAGCCCCGCTTCCGCCAAACAGAAATGGATGGCCCCGGAAGGGAATTTTGCGCTGTGCTTTTGGCGATTGAACCGCTCCTCGGCCGCGGCAGCGACCGTCACACCGTCGATCACCAGGGCCGCGGCGGCATCATGGCCCTGTGAGATCCGATACTCCCGTTCCTCCAAACCTGGCCAATGAGCCCGCTTGAAGGGCATCGAGTTTTCGAATCCGCTGATTCCTAGAATTTTCATAACGTA
>DATLVQ010000044.1:0-2649 GCA_035577325.1 Bryobacteraceae bacterium
CCGGCTGACGCTCAGCCCGAAAATCGCTTTCTCACGCACCCGGTCGCTCACGTCATGGGTTACGATGCGCCGCAGCACTTCGTAGCCCCGGCGGCCGCGCGCATTCCCCAGCCAGAACGTGGCTCGCTCCCGCAAGCGCTCCGGCTGGCCCGGTGTTACAAATGTTTCAAGCACTTGGTCGGCGGCTGGGTCCGCATGCATCGCCAGCGCCGCCAGCGCCGGTTCGCTCCGGCGATGACCCCCGCGCCCTTCGTCGTCTATTTGTTGGGCGAATCCATTCAAAAGAGCGACGCTCTCCGCCGCTGGCACGCCGGTCAGCCAATGAAACGGCAGGCCGCCGCCATCCAGTTCGCACTCGGCCGAGAAAGTCCGTATGCGATCCACAACACGATTCTCCACGCGGAAGAGAACAAGAATGTATCCCGATGCTTCGAGTGGAATCGGTTCCGTAACCGTCGAAACCGTCACGCCGGCTCTGGTTCCCTCCAGCGCGCATCCGCGGCAGCAGCGGTTGCCGTTACCGTCCTCGAATGAGCTGTAGCAGCACATCTGGTGCTCGCCCGGAACCGCGCGCACGGCGTAACCGATCCACGCCGCGCCATTCTGCGCCCCCACCATCGACTGGAACTCGCGCCCCAGCCCGGTCGTCACCGCGCGCGTGTCCAGCTTCGCGTTCGTGAGGCGCGGCTGTTGAGCCCCCAACGCGCCCGCCAAAGCCGCCAGCAGCGCCAGTCTCATTTGTTCAGCAGCTCCAGCAGATAATCCGTGCCCTCCTTGGACTTCATCAGCGAAAGGTCGTGCACGATCTGCTTCTTCAGCTCCATGTTGGTTTCTTTGCGCGCGATCTCGACCAGATCCTTGCCGTTACTCTGCAGGAACAGCGCATGCACAATCTGCTTTTTCACCTCGTTGTTCGGCTCGTTGGCATAGATCGCCGCCAGCGCGTCGCCCGTCCGGTGGGAATCCGACACCCCCAGCCAGTGGATCGCCTGCTGCCGCAGTTCCGGTTCCTTCGCGGAGCGTGCGACTTCCACCAGGTGGTCGGTCTTGCCCCCGATGAAAAGCGCGTGGACAATCGTCTGCCTCACCTCAATCGACGGCTCCCCCTGGTAGATCTGCCACAACTCCGGCTCGGCGCCCATCGTGCCCAGCCAGTGGATCGCCTGTTGCCGCAGTTCGGCGTTCTTTTCGCCTTTGGCCGCGGCGAGCAATTGCTCCTTGGCGCCCGCCACCATCAGCCCATGCAGCACCGCGCGTTTCACTTCCGGATCGTTGGTGGCGGCGTAAACTTCACCTAATTCCTGCTTCCCGCCCATCACGCCCAGATAATGCACGGCTTTCATTTGTAAGTCCGGATTCGATCCGCCCTTGGCCATCTGCACGACAAGCTGTCTCGCTTTGGCCGACCCGCTCTGCGTCAGCACGAACAAGGCCCGCTCCTTGATCTTGGGCGATTGCGAGCTGTGCAGCAGTTTCTCGATCAGCGGCAGCGCCCGCTCCGGGTCCGAATTCATGAAGCTGTTGAGTGCCATCAGCTTCAACTCTTCGTCATCGGCGGATTCCGGATTGACCCTCTTGCCCGCCGCCTGTTTGATCTCGATTTCGAGCGCCCGCGCGTCATCCAGCCACCGGCTGTTAGCGTGGCTCTTGCGCAGCTCCGCAATCGCCGCTAGCGCTTCGTCGCGCCGGCCCAGCTTGTTTAACGCATAAGCCTTCCAGTAAAGTGCGCCATCGGCTCGCGCCCCGCCTCGTGCCACTGCTTCGGAAAAATTATCCGCCGCCTGATCCCAGCGGTTGCGCTCCAGATCGCGCTGCCCGCGCTCGTAGAAGCGGTTTTCCTCATCGGCACCCGCAATTTTTGGCGTGGGATGCTGGGCGAAGGCCAAAGGCCCAAGCCGCCATTGATCGGCGAGGGCCTTGGCCTGTGCGCCGGCGATTTTGGCCTCCCGTAGCGCCTTGAACTCCGGCGACGATAACGCCTCCACGGTGGCAGCTTTGGCGTCCTTCAAGAGGGCCTCCAGCTGTGCTGCATTTGGAGCGCGATCGGCGGCGGCCCTGGCATCCTCGATCAGCGCCTCATAGTCCACTCCTCCGGGAACGGGCGGCATAGGCGCGATGCCCGGCACCCCTCCGATAACGCCACTGATCACTCCTCCCGCAACCCCTCCGACGATTCCGCCGGGCACACCCGCAATCACGCCCTCCGAGGGCACGTCTACCAGATCCGCCGGCTCAGGAGGCTCCGGCACGTCGAGGAACGCCGGTGGCTCCGGGGCTTCCGGCGGTTCCGGTGGCACGGGCGCAAACACCGCCTGCGGAGCGACGTCGGCAAATTCGTTCGGCAACGCCGGCGGCCGTGGCACGGCGCGGGGCGCGCGAGGGGGTCGCGGTGTCCGCGCGACATCTGGTGCGATCCGTGGCGCGGGCGGCGGAGGAGGCGTCGGCGCCTGCCCGTAATCCTGCCCGCAAACCACCCAGGCCGTCGCTACGGCCAGGGTGATGATTAAACCTGTTCTCGATACCCTGTTCATTTCGACTTCTCCTGCTTCTGCACTCGCGCCTTCTCCGGCGACGGCTTCGCTGCTGCATGCGGCTCGGGCTTTGCAGCCATCGCCGGCGATGCGCCTTCCTCGTCCGCGGCCTCCTCCA
>DATLVQ010000045.1:0-9727 GCA_035577325.1 Bryobacteraceae bacterium
GGTATCGCGGCCGGGCGAGAGTCCGTTGACAGCGCGGGCGCGGGCGATCGGCATGTTCAGATTGTCGGAAATCAGACTCTCCGTGCTGAACGGGATCTTAAATTGGCCGCCGGTGAGGCGCAGGGCGCGCGAGAATTTCCAGGTGAGCGCCGCGTCCATGAGATATGGCTGCTTTACGAAATCGACTTGAAAAGTATAGGAGAGCTTCGAAAGGGGATCGCCGGAAAGAATCAGGCGGGCGCGACGAATCTCCAGGCGGTCGGGTGTGCCTTCCTGGTTGGTGAAACGGCCTTGAATGTAGCCGTGAACCTGAAACGGGTCCTGCGCCCGCACGCACGCGGGAAGAAGCAAAAGCAGAGCCAGCCATTTCCACAGGGTCACCAGAACCAGTGTAGCTGGCTTGGAATTTGGCTCGCAGGCGGGGCGGCCAGAATAGTACTAGCGCGGCGGCTGGATTGAATCGGCGTTGGAGGCACGGAATGTAGTAAGCCAGCGTGGCGGCCGCGTCAAGTAATGGGGGGTTTGAAGCGTTTCGAAGATCACAAAGTGGACTTACGTGGACGAGACCGTAGCGAGATGTAGGAGACATTGGCGGTCTGGGTGCTTAATGCATAGGCGGAGGATAGGTGCCATGAAAAAGTTCGTAGCCGTCCTGTTATTCTCCGTTTCACTCTGTGCGCCGGTGGTGAGTCTGGCGGAAGAACATCACCGATTTTTTGACCACGAGCGCCGTGACTGGCACGAATGGAGCGAACGTGAGGAGCGCGCGTACCGCCACTGGCTGATGGAAGAGCGCCGCGAGCACCGCTACCGGGAGTATCGGCGGCTGAAAGAGAAGGAGCAGCGAGCCTACTGGCGGTGGCGGCACGAGCATCCCGATTGGCACTAAGGCTGGCGCGGCTCGCCACCGCTGAAAATGGCGTGTTGCCCCGGTCCGACGCCGAGCGTCACGCAGGACCGGCCGTAAAGCGCCGATTCCGCACTGGTATTCGCAACCTGTAGCGCACGTCGCGAACGGGCGCACTCATTTGCCGATCTCCACGCAGCCGGTCAGCAGTGGTTGCGTAAACAAGCACCACACCCGCACTTTCCACCACCGGCGGCGGTATGATACCATTCCGTCCATTTGGAGGAGGCATACCAATGAGAATTCTCCTACTTGCACTGCTATTGGCCGCCGGCGCTCTGGCCCAGCGTCATAAGGTCAACATCAATACGGAAACGCCGGAGGGCCAGGCGCTGCAGGCCATCGGACAGGAATCGGACGAAGCCAAGAAGCTGGCCATGCTCGAAAAGTTCACCCAGGATTACGCCAAGAGCGAGAACCTGGCCTGGGTCTACACGCAAATGCTGCCGCTCTATACCAAGGCCGGCCAGCCTGACAAGGCCATCGAGATTGGCGACAAGGTGATCGCCCTCGATCCCGAAGACCTCGAAACGTCACTGGCCACGCTCAAAGCGGCGGAGGCCAAAAAGGATCCCGACCAGGTAAAGAAATGGTCCGACGTCACCGGGCCGGTGGCGCAGAAAGTGATCGCAGCGCCGCAGCCCAAAGACGAGGACGAAGACGAGTGGAAGAAACGCGTCGATTTCGCCAAGCAGGTCAACACCTACTCCGAATACTCGCTCTATGCGATGGCGTTGCAGACCACTGATCCGCGCAAGAAGATCGCCCTGATCGAAGATCTGCAGCAGCGCAATCCGCAAAGCCAGTATCTGGGACAGGTACAACTGGTGTTATTCCAGGCCTATCGGCAGGCTGGCGATAACGACAAGGCCGTCGCGCTGGGCGAAAAGATTCTAGCCACCGACCAAAGTAATGAAGACATGCTGCTCATCGTGGCTGACAGTTATTTGCAGAAGGGCAAAGACCCGGCCAAAGTTGTGGCATATTCGACCAAGATGATCGACGTCATGAATACCAAAGCCAAGCCTGAGGGCGTGAGCGACGCCGATTGGGAGAACCGTAAGAAGACCATCACCGGCCTGGGCCACTTCATGATCGGCAAGTTGAACTTCAACGACAAGAAGTACGGCCCCGCCGATAAGGAACTTCGCGTGGCGCTGCCGCTGGTCGAAGGCAACACGGACTTGAAAGCCGAGACGCTTTTCCTGCTCGGTTTCTCCAACTACAAAATGGAGAACATCATGGAAGCGCTGAAATTCAACCAGCAATGCGCCGCCATCAAGAGCCGCTTCCAGGCTCAGGCCGCGAAGAACGTCACGGTGATCAAGAGCCAGTACCACGCGGTCAAGCAGTAGCGTTAGGCGGATTGCGAGCGCGGCAGCGGCCCGGCGCAGCCACGTTCGGGATGTCGCGCACAGAGACCGCGCAAAAATTTCCTAAAAGCGCTTGACAGGCGGGTCCGTCCCCAAGTATATTTAACCTTTTAGTTAATTAACCGATAGGTTTACCACAAATGTCGCCGGTACAGCTCGACGCCACCTTCGCCGCCCTCGCCGATTCGACGCGGCGCGCCATCCTGGCGCGTCTGGCCTCGGGCGAAGCTTCGGTCACGGAACTGGCCGCGCCCTTCGAGATGAGCATGCCGGCCGTCTCCAAGCACCTAAAGGTGCTTGAGCGCGCCGGCCTGATCGCGCGCGGCCGCGAGGCCCAGTGGCGGCCCTGCCGTCTCGAGGCCGCTCCACTCAAGGACATCGCCGACTGGGTTGCGCCCTACCGCCGCTTCTGGGAGCAGAGCTTCGACCGTCTGGACGACTATCTGCGCGAGCTACAAAGTAAATCGCAAAGTAAAACGAAGGAGAAGAAGCATGGCCGCAAACAACGCAACAACTAGCCCCGACCTGAATACCGCCGATCGCGAAATCCTCGCCATGCGTGTTTTCGATGCCCCGCGGGCCCTCGTGTTCAAAATGTGGACTGATCCCAAACACATCGGCAATTGGTGGGGACCGCGAGGTTTTACGACCACGATTTACGAGATGGACGTGCGGCCGGGCGGCGTCTGGCGATCCGTCATGCACGGGCCCGACGGCGCCGATTATCCGAACAAGATCGTCTACGTCGAAATCGTTGCACCCGAGCGGCTGGTCTACGATCATGTCACGACGCCGCAGTTTCGAATGTCGGTCACGTTCGCCGAAAAGGGCGGCAAGACCGAGGTCGGCGTGCAGATGTTGTTTGCTTCCGCCGCCCAACGCGAGCAGGTGATCAAGACGTTCGGCGCGGTGGAAGGCTTGCACCAGACTCTGGACCGGCTCAAGGACGAACTGGCGCGCATGGACCACGGATCAAGCGGCACAGCCGGGAGCGAGGTGGCCTTCACGCGCGTTTTCGACGCCCCGCGAGAGCTCGTCTTCAAAGCCTTCACCGAACGGGAGCGCCTGATGCGCTGGTGGGGGCCGGGAGGGTTCACCACGCCGCTGTGCGAGCTGGATGTGCGGCCCGGCGGCAGGATTTTCCTGCACATGCGCGCGCCCGACGGCACGATTTATCCGATGGCTGGCGTGTATAGGGAGATCGTTCCGCCGGAGCGGCTCGTTTTCACCAGTATGCCGCTGGACGAAAAAGGCAACGCGATTTTCGAAGTGCTGAATACGCTTACATTTTCAGAGCAAGCCGGCAAGACGAAGCTGACACTGTCGGCCCGCCCGGTGATGGTGACGCCGGAGGCCGCGCCGTATCTCAAGGGCATGGAACAGGGCTGGAACCAGTCGCTCGATCGCCTGGCCGAGGAGGTAGCGGCATGACCGCGCAGAGCCCTGAGTTTTGCATCACGCGCGTGTTCGATGCGCGGCGCGACCTGGTGTGGATGGCGTTCACCGTCTGAGCGCCTGATTCACTGGTGGCCCGAAAGGCTTTACGACGGAGGTTGTCAAGCTGGATCTGCGGCCCGGCGGAGTTTTTCACTACAACATGCGGTCCCGAACGGGCAGGACATGTCGGGAAGATTTGTTACCGCGAAATCGTCCCTCCGGAACGCCCTCGTTTTCGTCGTTTCCTTTACGGATGCCCAGGGGAACGTGACGCGCCACCCCATGAGCCCGACATGGCCGCTCGAAGTGCTCAATACGATGACGCTGATGGAACGCGACGGCAAGACTACGCTTATGATACGTAGTGTCCCCATCAACGCCACCGAAGTAGAGCACAAGACGTTCGAGAGTGGTCGCGAAGGAATGCGGCAAGGCTTTAACGGAACTTATGATCAGGTCGCCGCTTATCTGGCCAAAGAATGAGCTTGAACAACGAGAGGGAGATCGGACCATGAAAACCGACGGCGATTCGACACCGAAAAAACCGATAGCCAACCGCGCGCTGTGGATTGTGCAGACGCTGCTCGCGCTCCTGTTTCTGTTCTCCGGCACCATGAAGTTAATGATGCCCATCGCCGAGATGGCAAAGGATACCTCGCTGCCTGGCTGGTTCCTTCGGTTCATCGGTATGGCCGAAATATTCGGCGCGGCCGGCCTGATCCTCCCCGCCCTTCTTCGTATCCAACCGCGCCTGACGCCGCTGGCGGCGGCCTGTCTGGTCATCATCATGATCGGCGCGACCGCGATCACACTACTGGTCCATGGCGTCGGGTTAGCGCTTATACCGGCGATCGTGTTGCTACTTACGGCGTTTGTTGCCTACGGCCGCTGGCGGTTGGCGCCTGTTCGCGCGCGCTCGAGTTCGCGTGATACGGATTCTGGATCTCACAATCTCTCGTCCGCATCCTGAGCCGCCAGTGAAGACCTTCGACGTCACCGAACTCCGGCGGTACGACATACCCGATGAACAATCACACACGCCGAGGTTCGCATCGATGACACGGTGGCGACAATTGCCCAAGGGGTGGCACATGGCCGCATTCCCCTCGTGGCTGCGCGTTTACGTGCAGGACGTGAACGCGACCTACAAGCGCGCGCTTGCAGCCAGCACTGTTTCGGTGCAGGCAATCCCGGCCTGCGTGGCGCCATAAAGGACCCTGGCGGCAATACCTGGTGGATCGCGACCCAGGTCACATGACGGGGTTGTGACCCATCGACCCAAGCAAGCGCATGTCTCCGCTTCACAACGGGAGTAAGATCACGCTGCCCGGGTCGCAACCGCTGTTCAGAATTTTCCGCAAACCTGTCACAATCCTCCTTCGGTGGACGTTGTTATTTTGTGAACGCATCTAGCGAGGCTGTGGCCGGGGTCGAAGCTATCGGCGCCCGGTTCGATCTCGAAAGCGTCTTTCGCACGCAATACGATCGGGTCGCTCGCATCATTGCCAGGGTGGTCCACGACCGGGCGCGCGCGGAAGAGCTCGCGGTTGAAGTGTTTCTGAAGTTGTGGCGGGACCGGAAAGCTCAAGATGGGAACACGGAAGGTTGGCTCTACCGCGCGGCCGTGCGCGCGGGTCTCGACGAGCTCCGGCGGCAAACACGGCGAGCCCGCTATGAACGCCTGCTCGGATTAGTGCGCATAGTGCCCACGCCCGAGGAGATCCACGCCGCCAATGAGGAGCACGAGAGAGTTCGTCGGGTCCTGAGCGTGATGGCGAGGCGCCAGTCGGAATTGTTGCTTCTGCGCAGCCACGGCCTGACCTATGACGAAGTGGCGGCCACCCTCGATTTGAATCCGGCTTCGGTCGGCACTCTTCTGATCCGCGCGCAGCAGGCGTTCCGAAAGGAGTACATCAAGCGATATGGGAAACAATAACGCAGCGCAAGTGGGCCGCTGGGTGGACGAGCGATTGGCTACCCTTTGTCCGGCGGGCGATTGGCAGCCGGACCCGGTTACGGGCCTTGCGCGGCTGCGCGAGCGGACTGGCGGTGACAGAGCACACGGCAGGAGCTGGACATGGGCCGCGGCAGCCGCAACGGCGGTCGCTTTTGGCTTTCTGGCGTTCCCCGCCCCGCGGGCGGCGGCCCAGCGTTTTTGCACGGCGTGCCTCATGGCGGCGCAGAACCTGGCCACCCGGCACACCGCTGGGATAGTTCTGAAACCAGCAAAGGAGCGCAAGCCGGCGCCGGATTTCACTCTGGACGACGCCTCGGGCAGGCCAGTCCAGCTTTCCGGCTTCAAAGGCAAAGTGATACTGCTGAATTTCTGGGCCACCTGGTGCGGCGGATGTAAAGTCGAAATTCCCTGGTTGATCGAATTTCAGGAGCAGTATGGTCAGCGTGGTTTTGTGGTGCTCGGCGTCTCATTGGACGCGGATGGCTGGAAGCTGGTCAGGCCTTTCATTACCGAGAAGAAGATTAACTACCGCGTGATGATCGGCACAGACGATATTGCCGCCCGTTACGGCGCCGATCAGGCCCTGCCGGTTTCGGTGCTCATCGATCAATCCGGCCGCATCGCCGCAACACACGTCGGGTTGCCGGAAAAGAGCGCGTACCGGGCCGAGATTGAAAAGCTGCTCGACGGGAAAACGCGAACGGCGGGCGCGGACTAAGTTTTTTGCTGATCGCAGGGCGCGCGGCACTGAGTCGACATCCGCGTCGCTCAATTCGCCCGCTTGGCGGTGAATTCCTGCCTGCGGTCGCCGCCTTCGCGCTGGCGAGTGAACTTGATCTCGTCGCCCGACACCTTGCCGGTAAACAGCAGCTTCACCTGGTTACCGTTGAACTCCAGCACCTGCGCGAAGGAGATGTCGTCGCCATCCACCTTGCCTTCGGAGATCGGTGCATCGCCGCGCGGGCTCGTGATCGACCCGGTGAGCGAACTGCCGTCGGCCTTGAAGTTCATGGTGACCTCGCGGGTCTCACCGCCGCGTCCGGGCATCTGGGCGACCCACTTGCCGTTGACATCCGCGGCGAGCGCTGCCGTCGCCGTCAGCAGCAGGAGAAACATGGAGCCAAAACGAGAGATCTTCATGCCTGTAAGATGGGTTCCCGGCTGGAAAGGTTACCCAGAATCGCGGTTCAATAGACGTGAGGAGTCTCTCATGTCGCATGTCGGCCGCCTGTGCGCACTCGGATTGCTGTTCTTGTCGATCGCCGCGCTGCCGGCGGCAGCGCAGTATCCGGTGCCGCTGGCCACTTTCACCGGCACGGTTCACGCCATGGATGGCAAGACGCTCACGGTGGAGGATGCGGAGTCGAAAACTCTGCCCTTCTTCTGCACCCATAAGACCCGGTATTTCGATGGGTCCAAGAGAATCAAGGCTTCCGCTATCAAGCCTGGCGATCGGGTTTCGGTGGAATCGAAGCCGGCGCGGGATGGGGAACTAGAAGCTGTGAATGTCCGGCGGGAGCGTCCCAAGTCGCCTCAATAGGCCGTTTAAAAACAGCCCCTCAAAAAAACAAAACGCCGGGAGCAGCTGACGAATGTGGTCAGCGCCCCGGCGTTTTCAAGGAGAAAAGTGGTGGCTGTTTAGTTGTCCCGGCGCTTTAGAGTGGGACGCTCGTCCTGGTCTTTCGGCGCCTTCTTGTCATCCTCGTCGCCAATCGGCCCGGTACCCGAACCGGGCGAGCGCCGCAGCGTCGGCCGGCTCGAATCTTCTTTCGTATCGATGCGGCGGCGGTTGTGCAGCATGGCCAAGCGGTTCTTCACGTCGTTGAACTCGGAGGTATTGACCACGTACTCAGGCTTGGCCTTCAGAATCTCGGAAATGTTTTTCTGCGCGCTCTTGATGCGATCATCCGTCATGGGATGCGTCGAGAAAACCTTGGACAGCGTGCCCGGTTTCTTCTTCTCGAGAGTTTGAATCTTCTCGAAGAAGTCGACGAACGATGTCGGATCGTAGCCGGCCTTGTACATGTACTCTAGGCCCAGCATATCGGCTTCGGCTTCAAACCCGCGCGAGAAGGTCAGGAAGCCCAGCGGAATCGCCAGACCCGCGCCCTGCCGGATGGCATAGCCGGTCCAGCCGCCCATGAAGATCAGCGGGATCGAGGCGTAATTGATGATGGTGCCGCGTGTGGCCTGCCGGGTTCCGTGGCGCGCCGCTACGTGTGCAATCTCATGCGCCATCACGCCGGCCAGCTCGGATTCGTTGTCCGCTTTCAGGATGAGGCCGGAATTAACGAAGAAGAACCCGCCCGGAAGCGCAAAGGCATTCACTTCCTCTGAATCGAGCACTTTAATAGTGAAGGGAACTTTGGCGTCGGAGTTCCGAACCAGGTTTTGACCTACGCGGTTCACGTATTCCGCGATCACCGGATCGTCGATGATTTTGGCCTGCCGCTCGACTTCCTGGGCCAGCTGCTTGCCCAGCGCAATCTCTTTTTCGAGCGAGTAGAAATTAACTCCCTTGCCGACGTCGCGATTGCCGATTTCGTCCGGATCCTTCTTCTTATCCGCGGCAAATGAAGACGGCGCCACGAGGATAGTGGCCACGACCATAGCGAGCGAAACTGCGGAGAAACGCCTCATCCTATTGTTCCCCTTGTAATATTATAAACCCGGGTGGAGGACCGTACACATAAATAACGCCTTAGCGGCGCCGACGGTTTCGCGAAACGGCTATATATTTACAATTCGTCGCCGGCCAGGCGCCGCTGGAGCGTGGGCCGGTCGTCGCCGTCGCTTCCCTGCCGGAGCGTGGGTTTGGCGGGATCCTCGGCCTGACGCTTCTGGTGCTGGTGGGTGGCGATGACGCGCGCTCGCATTTCGTTGAATTCAGAGGTATTGACCACGTATTCGGCACGGCCTGGCAGGATTTCGTTGATGTTCTTCTGTGCCATCCTGATACGGTCGGCGGTCATGGGGTGAGTCGAGAACACCTTGGCCACAGTCCCCGGCCTGCGCTTTTCGAGTGACTCGATGCGCTCGAAGATATCAATGGACGCGTTAGGATCATATCCTGCTTTGAACATGTATTCCAGGCCCAGCAGATCGGCTTCGCCCTCGAAAGCGCGGGAGAAGCTCAAGAAAGCCAGCGGAATGCCTAAACCGGACCCTTGCCGGGCTGCGTACCCCCACCACCCTCCCCAAAAAACCAGTGGCATGGTAGCTAGATTCGTGATCTCGGCGCGGGTCATCTGACGCGTCAAATGCCGTGCGGCGACGTGGGCGATCTCGTGCGCCACCGCTCCGGCGAGCTCGGCTTCCGTTTCAGCCACCCGAATCAGGCCCGAATTCACGAAAACGTGGCCGCCGGGCAGAGTAAAAGCGTTGACCGAATCGGAGTCGATGATCTTGAACGTGACCGGCATCTTAGCGTCGGAGTTGCGCGCCAGGTTCTGCCCGAGCCGGTTCACGTACTCGCCGACGATAGCGTCGTCGACCATCTTAGCCTCGCGCTCGACCTCGATCGCGAGCTGCCGGCCCAGCGCCATTTCCTTCTCTATCGAATAGAAATTGATGCCTTTACCGACGTCACGATTGCCGATCTCGTCGGGATCTTTCTTCTTGTCTTTCCCGAAGCAAATGCCGACTAATAGAACCAGCAAGAAGGTGAAAGCGAGCCGGCGAGCCATCGAATCCTCCAGTTCAGGCTATCACATACGCCGCGCCGGCTCCGGCGGTTACGAAGAAGATGGGGCTAACGGTTAATTTTCAAGCCTTTCCGCGATCACGGCCGTCAGAGTTCTAAAGATCATGCGTTGGTGGCTTGGATTCTTACTGCTGGCTCTCGCTGTTCCGTTCGTTCTTGCGCAGGAGGCGACGCCACCTTCGCCGCCGAATCCGTGTCTGGCGCCGGAGCAGCAACAGCTCTCATTCTGGTTGGGCGAATGGGACCTGACCTGGCCGGGCGAAAAGCAAGGCGCCGTCGATCACGGAACGAACAGCATTCAGCACGTGCTCGACGGCTGCGTGATCGAGGAGAATTTCTCGGGCGGCACG
>DATLVQ010000046.1:0-6026 GCA_035577325.1 Bryobacteraceae bacterium
TCGGAATTTCAGAGTGTGAATGCGGATGGGACCTGAGTGTCTTGTATCATGAGCGAGTGGCGCGACTCTCTCAAGAGCTCTTCACACGGCGCGGGGGTTTGCGCACGCTTGAAATTGTTGCGCTCCTGCCAGCCACTGTGCTTCTGGCACCGCTGATGACAGCGGGCTCGGTGGGCCTGGGATTTGCACTCTTTGGTACGGTTTTCGGCGCGAATAATCCGGCCATGAAGGTCACCGCCGCGGGAATGATTCTGTTGCTGCTGCTATCGATGGTATTGGGGTGCGCGAGCGTGGCCTGTTTGTGGGTGCTGCTGTTGGGAGGCCTGCGCAGGATCAAGAACAGGCCGGTCATGCGCGGATCGGCGATCGTCCTGCTGCTGCTTGGTCTTGCAGACGCCGCATATTTTATTTTGGCGGACCGCGAGGTAAAGATCGCAGTTGCGTCGACGCTAAGGAGCGTGGCGATATGGGCGGCTTTACTAGGGCTTCCCATGTTACTGGGCGTTCGGTATATTTTCCTGTTAATTCGACCGGATGACAGCAGTGACGCGCCGGGCGCGAGCTAAGCGCAGCACACGCCGGGCAATCGTGGCAGGATGAATTCATGGAAGTGCAGCTCAGTGAAGTCGAAGTGCGGGTGCTTGGATCGCTGATGGAGAAGGAAGCCACGACACCCGAGTACTATCCGCTTTCGCTTAACGCGCTCTGCGCCGCCTGCAATCAGAAATCCAACCGGGACCCGGTAATGTCGCTGGACGAAGACACAGTGCTCGGGGCCATAGAGCATTTGAAGTCGAAGGGCATGGCTCTGGACATCAGCGGCGGCGAGCACCGGGTGCACAAGTATTCTCACCGGCTGGGCGAAGTTTTCAATTTTGATCGCCGTGAGCAGATGGTGATGTGCGTGCTGATGCTGCGAGGGCCACAAACTGTGGGCGAGCTGCGCGGACGTATGGCGCGGGTCTATGCGTTCGACGGGCTGGCAGAAGTCGAATCCATCCTGGGCCGCCTGTCGGAGCGCACGCCGCCACTGGCGAAGAAACTCGAACGCCAGCCGGGCGAGAAGGAGCCGCGTTTCGCGCACCTGCTCTCGGGTGAAGTAGAACGCGCGGCGACGCGGGCTGCCCCCGTTCTTGCACACGTGCCGCCACAAGCTGAGACAGCGCCCGCTCGCGTGTCGCCGGTGGAAGATCGCGTGGCACGGATCGAAGCGGAACTAGCGGAGCTCAAGCGCCAGTTCGAAGTGTTTCGCAAGTATTTTGAGTAGCGGAGACTATGCGCAGCGTACCCGCTAACCGTTAGCTAGCCTGTCCTCACTCTTCATGAACCGGACAGACTGTCACAATCACGACTGGGGTGCTGCGAAACGCTTCCCAGATTCTAGACTCTCTCGGGATGGCCCGACGCAGTCGCCCCGGCCAAACTCCTAACCAGCAACCATGCCACAGCTCAGCAAGGAAGACCACAAGGCTCTTGGCCTCGAGCTGCACAGCATCGGGCACAGACTCGACGGGATCACAACGTTACTTCGCGAGCGATATGGACCGGAGAATTCGGCAACCCTTAGCGCCCAGGAAGCGGAAGCGGCGATCCGGAGTCTGATTCGAGAACTGCTGACACAGGCTCTGGTACTGGATTTTCCAGACCATTCAGATCTGCTGCTCTTCTACTGACTGAGGGTCTGCCATGCCGATCGCAACTCAAGTCTTTTCGACGGCAGTATTTGATACCTGGTGCTTGCTCCCCATAGCTCTCCTTTCAGAAATCTGCTAATGTGTGGCGCAGGCTTGATGAGCGTGGAATGCTTTCCGGCACATGTTGGAAGGTGTCTTCGCGGTGCCAGGGTAGTCGGAGGACGGTTCATGCCAGGCAGCTCGCCGAAAAGGCAAAGGGCGCCGGGAGTCAAAGCCGGGGGATCGAAAGTTCCACCGGCGCAAGCTATCCGTTCTCAACTGAAGAATATTGTCGGCAGCGAAGAGTTTGCCAAATCGGAGCGCCTGCGCCGGTTCCTGCGATATACGGTCGACCTCGCGCTGTCCGGCAAGGCCGAACAACTCAACCAATATGCTGTCGGACGAGATGTCTTCGACCGCGGTGAGTCGTACGATCCGCGTATCGACTCCATTGTCCGGGTGGAGGCCTGCCGTCTGCGCGCGAAGCTGCGCAGTTATTACGAAACCCACCACACCGACCGCGTTCTGATTGAATTTCCACCTGGAACCTACGCGCCGAAGTTCCGAGAAAAGACTCTCGCGCCGCTTGCATCCCGCGCAGTGGCCTCCGCGCGGAGCAACACGATCGCGGTATTGCCATTCGCAAATCTCGGGCCGGATGCCGATCAGGACTTCCTCTGCGATGGCGTCACGGAAGCCATTCTGAACAAGCTGGCGACGGTTCCGGAGCTGAGCGTTGTAGCGCGAACGTCAGTGTTTCATTTCAAGGGCAAGACCGGGGACGTGCGCGAAATCGGCGCTCGGCTGGGCGCCGGCACGATCGTGGAAGGCACCGTACGCAAAGCAGGAGATCAGCTGCGGGTGTCGGCGATGGCGGTTAAGGTGGCCGATGGCTGCTCGTTGTGGTCGAGTACGTTTGACCGCGAGATGGCGGACATTTTCGCAATCCAGGACGAAATTGCTTCGGCGGTTGCGGATTCGCTCCGCGTCCGATTAGCACCGCCCCAGCAGAGCGCCGTAAACCCGGAAGCATACAAGTGGTATTTGAAGGGCCGCCAACACTGGAATCGGGCGACCCGCGAAGGGTTTGAGGCGGCGGTAGCCGACTTCAACCGTTCGGTGGCTCTCGCGCCCGGCTTCGCTGCTCCATACACCGGGCTCGCGGACGCGTATACGTGGCTCTGGATTTTAGGCCTGGCGAGAGCCGATGATGTAGTTCCGAAAGCGCGGCAGGCGGCTCTCGAAGCGGTGCGTCTTGATCCTTTCTCAGCGGACGCCCATACTCTGCTGGGCGTACTGGCAAGCTGGCATGATTGGAATTGGGACGAAGGTACACGCCTGTTACAGAAAGCGCGCGAACTCGCTCCCAGTTCGATCAAGGCCATCAGCTTTTCCGGGCTGGAACTGGTGAATCTAGGGCGCTTCTCAGACGCACTCATCTTTCTGCAGAAGTCTCTGCAACTGGATCCGCTGGCCATGCGCACGTACTGGGCGCTTGGATTGACGTGCTATATGCAGCGCCAGTATGACCAGGCCATCGAGTGGGTCAGGAAGGGTCTGGAGCTGGGCGAAGGTTGCGGCTCGCGGAGGCTCCTGGGTTATGTCTACCTGAGGAAGCACAGATATGCGGACGCCGCCGAGGAAATGCGGCGGTCACTGGCTGAGCCGCCGGTCGCTTATGGACTCGCCGGATTGGGCGAAACGTACGGTTGCTGGGGAAAGAAGGAGAAAGCGCGAGAAATTCTACAAGAGCTGGAAACCCTCTCGACGACCGAATACGTACCGGCAATCAGCCGTGTTCGCGTATATGCCGGCCTTGGGGATTGGGAACACGCATTCGACTGGCTGGAGCGCGCGTACAAGGAGCACAACGTGGGCCTGGCCGTGCCTGAAGTGGATCCGCGTTATGAGCATGTGCAGTCCGACCCGAGGCTCCGGAGACTGTTAAAACGCGTCGGCCTGGTGTGAAACGATTTTGGGCGAAGACCCGCCGAGGAACTTCTTCTTTAGTGCCGCCTGTAGTATTCCGATACGCAATTCGCTTTCGACAATTTCCCGCCGGCGCGCAGCGGCGGCATGTTCCACTCTGCTAGGATGGCTGCGTGGAATAGGCCTGGAAAAGCACAGAATTTCCGGTTATTCTGATTCGGCCCCCTGACATTAAGGAATGTCTATTCCACGCCCCAGCATGGATCGTATCGGCCGCTATCAAATCGTGAAGGAACTGGGCCGCGGCGCCATGGGCGTGGTTTATCAGGCGGTCGATCCAACCATCGGGCGGCACGTCGCCATCAAGACGATCAAGCTGGGTGAACTGGACGATCCCGATGAGCGCGCCAAATTGCGCGAGCGACTCTTTCGCGAGGCGCGGTCAGCGGGAATTCTGTCGCATCCCGGCATCGTCACCATCTACGACATGGAAGAGCAGGGCGATCTGGCGTTCATCGCCATGGAATTCGTGGACGGTCCCACCCTCGACCAGCTGCTGAGCGGGCGTGAGCCGATCGCCCGAGAGCGGCTGGCAAGCATCCTTCGCCAGACGGCGGCGGCGCTCGATTACGCACACGGTAAAGGAATCGTTCACCGTGATATCAAACCAGCGAATATCATGCTCGCTTCCGATGGCGCGGTGAAGATCACGGATTTCGGGATTGCCAAGGTCACGACATCGCAACAGTTCACGCAAACCGGCACAATTCTCGGAACTCCCAATTACATGTCGCCCGAGCAGGTGCAAGGTCTCGCGGTCACAGGGCGCGCGGACCAGTTTTCGCTGGCGGTTATTGCGTTCGAGATGCTGACAGGTGACCGGCCGTTTACGGGCGAGCATCTCACTACCGTGGTGTACAAGATCGTGGCTGAAGATCCCCCGCCGGCGCAGCGATTGAATCCCACGCTCGGGCCGCAGATTGACGCCGTATTGCGCCGAGGCCTGCTTAAAAAACCGGAGACACGCTACAGTTCGTGCACGGAGTTTGTGAACGGCCTGGAGGCCGCGTGCAACAACACCCAGGGCTGGAAGAACCTGCCGCGGGGCGGCGGTCTCAGCATGCCGACGGTGGTGAGCGAGGCGCCCACGCGCGCGATGGGATTCAGCGGCGGCATGACCACCGAAGATACTGTGATCGCGCGCGGGCGCAAAGCATCGAGATGGGTGCTGCCGTTCGTGGCGGCTCTGGTGGTGGCGGTGGGACTGATCGGGCTCATTGCACTGCAATTCGGACCGGGCCTCGGTGTGGGGCATACATCGGCTCCGCCACCGGAGGCGACCGCCACCAACCCGGCGGCGGCTTCCAGTACGCCGCCAAATCCGGCGCCAGCATCCAATCCTCCGGCGGCCGTTCCTGCGCCGGCAACGCCGGAAGAAAAGAAGCCCAGTCCGATGGAGCCGCAGGGCAGCACGCCAAAAGGGGCGCCGGCAAGTCCGTCGCAGACGGCGGCCGCGGACTCGGCCGGACAGAAATCGCAACAGTTACCCGCAGAACCGGAGGAGACTCCGCCGCAGGATGAGGATCGCCCGCAACTAAAGGCCAGGCCCCCCAACGGGCCGCAGGATGTGTTGGTAACCAGTGAACCGGCGGGCGCTATGGCTACGCTGGACAATAATCCAGCGGCCTCCTGCAAGACGCCCTGCGTTCTAAATGTGATGCCCGGACGGCATACGCTGGCCGTGACCCAGGACGGATATCAGCGCGAGAGCCGTGAAATTCGCATCACCGACAGCCCCGTGGAAGTGCCGATGATCACTATGCGTGTGCATGCCGGAACGCTGATGCTCACATCCTCTCCGGGCGGGGCGGCCATTTACCTTAACGACAAATTGATTCCGCAAACCACGCCCACCCAGCTCAGCCTTCCGCCGGGAACGTACAACGTGCGGGTGGAGAAGAACGGCGTCAAGAAATCGGAATCCGTAGAAATCCGCAACGGTGTCACGAGTTTCATCAAGATTCCGTTGCAGTAAGGCCGCCGCGATGCTTCCCAGCCGAAGAAGTGTTTTGAAGCTGCTCCCTATAACGGCCGCGATGCTGCGGCTGCGTGCCGCCGATATGATCGTGCGCTCCGCCCGCCCAGAAGATTTCGAGATGCCGCTCGAGGGGTTCAACACCTGGATCACACCGGTGAAACGGTTCTTTGTGCGCACGCACGTGTACACGCCCAAGGTCGATCTGGCGCGCTGGCAGCTACAAGTCGAGGGGCAAGTAGACCGGGCACTCTCACTTAGCCTCGCCGACTTGCGCGAGTTTCCACGCGCCGAACTGGTGAGCGTGCTCGAATGTGCGGGCAATGGCCGGGCGTTTTTCCGGCCCGCGGTCGCGGGGCTGCAATGGGAAAACGGCAGTGTGGGGAATG
>DATLVQ010000047.1:0-8112 GCA_035577325.1 Bryobacteraceae bacterium
GTTCGAACGTACTGAAGTATCCAGTTTGGAGAGGGCCTGGCACGCTGCTTGCACGTTGGATGGCGTGATTTCAGCATCTGCAGGTTTCAGTCCGCACCGAGACCAGAATCCCAAACCCTTGGATGATAAGCGTCCTCGCGGTAATCGCGTGTCCGCCGCAACCGAACACCGTGAACGCCCGGCCTACCCTCCGATCACGCACCGGCTCCTTACGAGGCGGTTGTTTCCTGGAACCCGCCGCCGTTTTCTTCTCCGATTGACGCGCTCGTCGCCGCACCTGCAGAAGATCCAGTCCGCCTGGAAGGCGTTGCTCGCCGAACTGTCGTTAACCCCGGAGGCCGAAAAAGCTCTCTGTAGCCTGGAAGTGGGAAGACTCTACGACTACCTCCGCTCGGGCGATTTGCACGCTTATGAATTTGCATTGGAGCGGCTAGGAGAGGAGCTTGCCGATTGCGATGTACCCGAGGAGTACGCGGTTGCCGCATTGGGCCTGTTTTTCGAGATCTGCCTCTGCGGGTTGCTTGGGGAAGCGCAGGATAAAGAATACGCTTTGGGTTTGGCTCGCCTGGCCTCCGTGAGCCAGCTTTTCCTGGCCTCGGGCTACGCCGGCCATCGCTCCGCCGGTGTTCACGTCCTCGAGGAGAAGCTAAAGCGCGCCGAGGAGCGCGCCGATGCCCTTGCCATAAGCGTCAGCGAAGCTAATGAGAAGGAGCGGCGCAGGCTGTCCAGCGACCTGCACGACGAAATCGGGCACGATCTTGTAGTTCTAAAACTGTATCTCGAACTGATTACGGCCGATATCACCGAGAAGGTCGATGGTGAGGTACGCAAGAAGCTTTCCGAAGCGATCAGCCTTTCAACCAGAGCCATCGAAGCCGTGCGCCGTCTGGCGTTCGACCTGGGTCCGGGCATTTTCGAAGAATGCGGCTTTGTCCCCGCAATCCGCAATTATGCGCGACACTTTACAGCCACAACCGGAGTGAAAGCCGCGGTTCACGTGTCTTCCAAGGTTCGGCTGCAGCCCCACGACGAGCTGGCCCTCTACAGAGTGCTTCAGGGGGCGCTGTCCAACGTACTCAAGCACTCCAAAGCGAAAACTGTCGCGATCACGGTCAGAAGCGATGCGAGCTCCGCGGCGATGACCGTCGAGGACGACGGCAGAGGTTTCAATGCCGCGCGAAAACTACGCGATGCGCGCGCCAGCTTCGGGTTGCAGGCTATGCGAGAGAGGATCGCGCTCCTGGGGGGCACCTTTCAAATCCACTCGCCTGTCATTGATTCAGGCAAAAAGCGCCACGGAACCAGGATTGAAGTGAGTTTGCCCCTGGTCCAGGCGGAAACAAAATGAACAAGAGATGCAGAGTCCTCATTTGCGACGATCACGCCGACTTTCGGGACCTCGTAAAGTACGCTTTGAAACGGGTCCCCCACATCGAGGTAGTGGGAGAGGCCGGCGATGGCAAAGAGGTCGTCGAGAAGGCGTTGAAGCTGCGTCCGGACGTTGTCCTGATGGATCTGAACATGCCGGTGTTAACCGGACTCGAAGCCACGCGCCGGATCAGGCAGGCGAGCAAGCGAATCAAGGTGCTGATTCTGTCGGCCTTTGGCGGTGACGACGTGGTATCTCCGTGCCTGAACGCCGGCGCTTCAGGATACGTCCAGAAATATCATTCGTTATCCGAGCTGGCGCAAGCCATCGATGCTGTACGCAGGGGCAACACGTATCTGAGTCCGCATGTATTGGA
This sequence comes from Bryobacteraceae bacterium, assembly GCA_035577325.1. Classification (GTDB taxonomy): domain Bacteria; phylum Acidobacteriota; class Terriglobia; order Bryobacterales; family Bryobacteraceae; genus QHXW01. The sequence goes on from DATLVQ010000047.1 coordinate 1,746, forward strand.
AAAAGTCTCGCGCGCGAATAGCTCACACGTCGAGTGACGGCGTTGAACGCATCGCGCCATTCTGTCCTGGGCCAGGCGCGTGTTTACGCTCAATTACTAGGCTTCGATTAGTTTGGTTCTGATAGCATACCGGATCAATCCCGTCCGGTCATGTACACCGAGTTTGCGCATCAGGTTGTACTTATGCGCGTCCACGGTTTTCACGCTCAAATTCAGGCGTCCAGCAATTTCTTTCAAGGAATTGCCCTCTGCGAGTAGCACGAGAATCTCACGTTCTCTCTCGCTCAACAAGTCGTATCGAGTTCTAGGCTTGTCGTTTCGCTTGACGTAGTGCCCTACAACAGGCTTCAGGACCTGCGGGCTCAGGTACTGCTGGTCGTGAGCGGCGGCCTGAATCGCGTATACGAGCTGTGGCGGCGGTGCGTCCTTCAACACGTAGCCGCAGGCGCCTGCATCCATGCATCGAGAGACAATGTCCTCGTCATCATAGATAGTCAACATCAACACTTTGATTTCCGGGCGTCGCTTCAGGATCCGGCGAATCGCGTCGAAACCCCGCAAAACAGGCATGGAGATATCCATCAAGATGACGTCGGGACGCAGCCGCCTGGCCAGCTCCACTGCTTGAATGCCATCCTCCGCTTCACCGATAACTTCAATCCCGTCGGCGCGAGTCAAGATCGTTTTGACGCCTTCGCGAAACAAGGCGTGATCGTCGCACACCAGTACTTTGATCTTTTGATTTTCTTGCTTCATTCTGTTGGTCCGAAACGTACGTTCCGGTTGTAACGCGGCCGCGGCAACCTTCTATTATTACCACGAACGTCAACACCTTCACCTTTTGTTGGACGCGCCGTATAGGCGTAATTCATCATACAAAAGGATTTGCCGGGTAGCGTGTTCGCCAGCAACGGAAAAGTGGAAGTATGTTAGCCATCAATGGCGTGCAGGGCGCGTGCGGATCCGTACAATAACACCGCAGCCCTCTGGGTCATTCATTGCAAATTGCCGACTAAGTCACTTGTCTAGGTCTTTTACTTGTCTCCACCGAAGGTTGGGGTGGTCTGGCATGCCTCGTGCTACCTGTGTCGTGGGAAGGCAAGAGGCGCCTCTTCCACTTCAGAAAGCGATAGCTATGTCCAATTATTCGGCTAATACATCTTCTTGTCTTCCGGCGGTGAATGATACCTCCGGTAGACTGAGATCTGGCTCTCAGGAATGGTATGCCTTGGCGGTCAAGCCGCGTCACGATAAAGCAGTCTCCAGAACGCTCGAGAATAAGGGTTATCAAACCCTGGTTCCTCTGTACAGACAGCGCCGGAGATACGCAACGCGAAGCAAGGACGCTACTCTACCTCTGTTCCCGGGCTACGTCTTCTGTCGCTTCGATTGCCAGACCAGATTGCCAGTTCTTACCACGCCAGGTGTCATCCAAATTCTAGGCGCTGGGCGAGTGCCAACTCCGGTTGACGAAACAGAGATGACTTCGTTGCAGACCGCACTCCAGCTTCGACTCTCGGCTCAACCCGTGCCATTTCTTCATACGGGACAAAAGGTAAGAATTACCGAGGGAGCGCTTGCAGGCGTCGAGGGAATTGTTATGGGCTTCAAACAATGCCTGCGCCTCGTGCTCTCCATCACTCTTCTTCGTCGCTCCGTACTGCTTGAAATTGACCGCGACTCCGTCGACTTGGAGCATTTGAATATATCTGAAACCCTCAATGTGTGCCATGAAACAGATTAAACAATGTGTCTTCATTCTCGTCTTGACATGGTCTTTTGCCTCCGGCCAGCAAAGTCAATCGCCCCAACCCTCGCAGCGTCCGGATGACGTGTCGCAATTTGTGCTTGGTCCCGAGGACCAAATCAAGATCTGGGCGCTGGGTGTTGAAGAAATCACCGATAAACCGATCCGCATCGATCCCAGTGGAGATATCGATCTGCCACTGGTTGGCCGGGTCCATGCCGCTGGTCTGACCGTGGAGCAGCTCAAGAGCGCACTGGTGGCAAAGCTGGCGAAGGAGGTTCGCGAGCCGCGAGTCTCCATCGATATTGTCGAGTTTGGCAGCCAGCCCGTCTCTGTAATGGGAGCGGTGAACCATCCGGGCGTCCTTCAAGTTAATGGCCGCAAGACTCTTGCCGAGATTCTGGCGCTCGCGGGCGGTTTACGACCCGATGCCGGTCCGTATGTCAAAATAACGCGCCAGAACAAGTGGGGCGAGATTCCGTTAAGCAACACCAAGGCCGACAAGAGCGGAAATTTTCAGGTGGCGCAGGTACCGGTGAGGGAACTGCTCTCCGCTACAAATCCCTCGGAAAATATTTCGATTCGCCCGAACGATGTCGTTACAGTGCCCTCGGCCGAAATGGTTTATGTTGTTGGCGCGGTGAAAAAGGCGGGCGGATTCCCGCTGAACGAGCGCGAGAGTGTATCGGTCCTGCAAGCGCTCTCCATGGCGGAAGGACTGGGGCCAACTCCGAAGGCGCAGGATTCAAAAATCCTGCGTACGGTATCCGGCGACGGTGAGGTGAGACAGATTCCGGTCGATTTGAGAAAAGTCATGACTGGAAAAGCCGAGGATCTGGCCTTGCGGCCGAATGACATCCTGTTCGTTCCCGATAGCACCGCAAAGAAGGCCGGCATCCGCGCCATTGAAGCTGCCATCCAGACCGCTACCGGAGTAGTGATCTGGCATGGCCTTTGACCGAAACGAAGGGAAAACGTGTCCAATACCCATCTAGCACCGAGACCTAAATTCCTCACGGCGAGACGCTACGATTCTTCGGTACCGCCTCGGGAGTGGGGAAAAGTAGATAGCAATGACAGTGAGTGGAGCAGCCCCGTAGAATTCCTGCGCGTACTGTACCGCCGGAAAGGAACCCTGCTAGGGGTGACACTGGCGGGCGTACTCATCGCCGCTCTGGTGAGTCTGGCCCAGCCGCGCTTGTACCGGTCGGTGGCCAGCCTCGAAGTGCAGGGGGTGAATGAGAACTTCCTCAACCTCCGCGACATCGATCCCGCGGCAACGCCGAACGCCGCCTCGAATGACGTCTATGTGAAGACGCAATCTGAAATTCTGCAGCAGGATGCGCTGATTGAGCAAGCCGCCGACAAGCTGAACCTTGCCGAGCGGCCGGAATTCCGGCCACGCACCAGCTTCTGGGACCGGCTACGTGCCGCAGCACCCACTGGATCGGCACAAAACTCGGGACACTACGCCGCCGATATTGCCAGGAAACACCTCAAGATTGAGCCCGCGCGCGACAGCCAGATCATCCATGTGGCCTTCGAGGCGCGCGACCCCCAGCTTGCGGCCGACTTTGCCAATACACTGGCGCGAACCTTTATCGAACAGAGCGTGGAGGGGCGCCGTCGAGCCGCCCAGCAAATTCAGGAATGGCTGAACCCGCGCATCCAGGAACTGAGCAGCAAGCTCCAGGCCTCCGAAGCCGCACTCGACGAATATACGCGCGACTCCGGCCTCGTCCTGACTTCCGGACAAGACACCCTGGCCGCCGACAAGCTGCGCGGGCTGCAGGATGAGGTCTCGAAAGCCCAGGCAGACCTCATCTCCAAGCAGGCGCAATTCGACCTGGTCGAAAAAAGCCCGGCGGAAATCACCACGGACAATCCCGGCATTCGCGATTACGAGATCAAGTTGACGGATTTGCGCCGGCAGCTTGCCGACCTGGAATCGATTCTCCGACCGGAGAGCTACAAAGTGGTGCGTCTCAAGGCGCAGATCGCCCAGCTCGAATCGGCGATTCGCAAGGAGAGTCACCGCGTTCGCCAGACTGTTCAGAATGATTATCTGGCCGCCCAGCGGCGGGCCACAGGTTTGGCCGCCGTCTACGCGCGCCAATCGGCGATGGTTTCGAAGATGACCGCCAAGCTGACGCACTACAACACGCTGAAGCATGAGGTGGACACCAACCGCCAGTTCTATGAAGCCATGCTGCAGAAAGTAAATGAAGCGGGCCTGGCGTCCGCTGTCAGGCAGTCCAATATCCGCCTGGTGGCCCCCGCCGAACCCGCGATCCACCCGTACAAACCGAATCTGCCGCTCAATCTTTCCATCGGGTTGTTTGCCGGTCTTGTACTGGCCGTCGGCTCAGTCATGCTGACGGAGCAGACGAATTCCCGGCTGCGCGCGCCTGGCGAAGCCAGCTTCTACCTAAATCTCCCCGAACTCGGAATCATACCCAGCGCCGATAGCCTGGAGCCCACGTTGCAGAAACTGATCGGTACTGAGAATGGGAAGCATCCGGTGGAGCGCATTACATGGGACAAGCGCTTCTCGAAACTCTCGGAGGCTTTCCGCGCCACGGTGGCGTCGCTGCTGTCGGCCGAGCAGAACGGCGATCATCCGGGGGTTCTAGTCGTTACCAGTCCCTTAGCGGGAGAAGGGAAGACCACCGTCTCGAGCAATCTCGCCATTGCGCTGGCCGAAGTCCGCGGAAGGGTCCTGTTGATTGACGGAGACATGCGCCGTCCGCGGCTGCACAGGGTTTTTGGCCTCGCTAATAGCTGGGGTCTGAGCGACATCCTGCGGGAACGGAATGCCACCGAAGATCTTCCGCTCGACGCTCTGGTTAAGAAAACCGGAGTGCCCCGCCTCTATCTGCTGCCGAGTGGGCCGTGCACGGACAGCATTTTTAGCCTTCTATATTCCGAGCGTATGGCTCGGCTGATGCAAAGGTTCCGGCAGGAGTTCGACTATGTGATCGTCGACGCACCACCCTGCCTGGAGTTCGCGGACGCGCGCATCCTGGCGCGCCATGCGGAAGGTGTGCTGCTGGTGCTGAGAGCCAATTACGGCGACAAGAAGACGGCTCTGGCCGCGGCCAACCGTCTTTTCCTGGACGGCGTCCCGATCATCGGAACTATCTTGAACCACTGGAATCCGGTTGCTTGGGGTGATGCTTACAACTACTCGTCGTACCGCGGACTCTACGATCAGACAGCATCATGAGCGGCTGCTGTCCAGCCGGCGGCGAAGTAAACGCGGGATCAACGGGCTGGGGCCTAGAGCGCAACCGAATGCCAGTTTGTGAACAGGTTTCAGAAATTCAGACGTCTCCGCTCGAAGGCGGCTTGTCGTGGCGCTCCAACTTCGCTTGGATGCTCAGCGGGAATATTGTGTACGCGGCCTGCCAGTGGGGCATGGTAATCGCTCTCGCGAAGTTTGGAAATTCCTTCATGGTCGGGCAGTTCTCACTGGGGCTAGCCATCACCACACCGGTTCTCATGTTCACTAACCTGCAGCTTCGCGCCGTGCAGGCCACCGATGCTAAGCGCCGGCACTCTTTCGGAGAGTATCTGGGGTTGCGCGTGATGACGACGCTGGTCGCGCTGGCCCTGATCTCCGCCATCGCCGGGTTCGGCCGATACGAACGCCAGACGGCGCTGGTGATTGTGGCAGTAGCTTTGATGAAGTCGGTTGAATCGTTCAGTGACATCTTCTATGGCCTGTTTCAATTAAACGATCACCTGGAGCAAACCGGCCGGTCGATGATGCTCCGCGGGTTCCTCTCCGTCATCGGTCTCAGCGCCGGGCTCTACCTGACCAGCAGTCTTTTTTGGGGAATCGCGACATTGGCCGTCGTTTGGCTCGCCATTCTTGTTGGCTTTGATGCCCGCCACGGGCAGCTCTTTACAACTGTGGCAACCAAGGGCCGAGTGGCCGCCATTCGAAATGCGCGCTGGCGGCAGGTTTGGCCGAAATTCCGCCTCCACCGGCAGTGGAAGCTGGCGCGGCTGACCTTGCCGCTTGGAATCGTGATGACGCTGGTCTCGCTCAATTTGAACATGCCGCGCTATTTCATTCATGCCCGCTTCGGTGAGCATCAACTCGGCATCTTCTCGGCCATGGCTTATACCACGGTGGTGGTCGCCACGTTTGCCGACGCGCTGGGTCACTCGACCATTCCTCGAATGGCCAGACTGTACGCCAAAGGAGACCTTGCCGGGTTTCGCTCGTCGCTATTGCGACTCGTGGCTCTTGGCGCCGGCTTCGCCCTGGCAGGATTTACCACGGTTCGCTTTTTCGGTGCGCCGCTGTTGACGATCCTGTTTAGCGCAGAGTATGCCAACCATGTCGAGGTCTTCGTCTGGCTGGTCGCATCAGCCGGAATCTCCTGCATTGCGGCGCTGCTCCACTACGGCATCACCTCGGCGCAATGCTTTCGTATTCAGGTGCCCATGTTTTTGCTCGTAGTGGGCAGCAACGCCCTCGCGTGTGCCTGGCTGGTGCCTTCCCTCGGGCTGCGTGGGGCCGCCATAGCGATGGTGATCGCGTCGCTGGTGCATCTGGCCGCCACGTCCGGGATTCTGATTTACCTATTCTCCATGCTCCCCAAGAACGAG
>DATLVQ010000048.1:0-11874 GCA_035577325.1 Bryobacteraceae bacterium
CACCACGGCGCACCAGTTCAATACCGACCGCTGGACAAACCTGATCACGGGATTGACACGATGAAATTAGCGGTTCTATTACCGATCAGTATTGGTATTTCCTTCGCCGCTATCGGCGATAATGCCCCGTCACTCCCCGCAACCTACGTGACAACCCAGCCACGTTTGCCTTACCCCGATAATACCTATCTGGATCTGATCTGGAACAATCGTGCGGGCGCGACAGCATTCATCTGGATGGATTCAACGAACTGGAGTTCTACCACACCGGGTAACCGCATCCAGATGCGGCATCTTCTTTTTGCGTATCTGGCGGAGAAGCGTAATGGCGGCCCAAATGTAGCGACGTTTCTGCAGAAGATAAAGGATTTTTCCAACCTCTCCGGCAATTGGAATCTGACAACCGGTGGTGGCTACTGGGATCCAACCCTAGCCCTGTCTCTGGCCCTTGACTGGGCGAACGCGGACCTCGGCTCCGCGGTTCAGTCCTCTATTTGCTCCAGCCTGGACACGATGATGACGAATTTCGAGGTGACATATGTCTCATCGAAGTCCAGCCCGTACAACGACCAGTTCTACATCACGGGTTTCCGGCAGATGCTGCACCTGCTCGCCGCGCTGGCGTCCTATCCGAACTGTGGCGGAAATGCACTGAAGCATCTCCGATGGTCTTTAGACATGCACGTGAATATGCTCTGGCCAGCATGGAAGGAAGAGATCGGCTCGGCCGGCTATTGCGCGGCGAGTACAGATTCCTCTACCGATTGTGGCGGGGCATGGCACGAAGCCTGGGGAGATTACGTAAATAAGACCGAGGGGCTTACAGAGTGGTTCATAACCGAGCCTCTTGCATGGTCCGTTTCGTCAGGGCGAGGAGTATCTAACTACTTCGCAGTGGACAATCCGTGGATGAAGAATCTGGCTTATTGGACGATGTATCAGGTCAGGCCCGATTTTACTTTAGAGCCTGTAGAGCCAATGGGCAGGCCGCATTTCGACGGTGAGAACTTCTCGGCCACCGGCTACCCGCTCGACGCCGGTCACGATCTGAGCATGCTGGACGGCCTGGCGGCCATTTACAACGATCCGACCATTCGAGGATGGTCGCGGCTGATCAACTGGTACGGGCACATTCCAAACGGCTTTGTTCCGTCGTCATGGCCCTACTATGTTCCTGATTCCAGTGCCAACAACGGCGCCGCGAACAGTCGGAGCGCGCTTTCGACGGTACGGAATTTTCCCGGCGCGGGAAGGTTGTATGTACGGACAGGCTGGGGAGAAAACGACACCTCCTGCGTGTTTGTATACCGGGACAGTTATTGGTCCCATCCAGTGCAAGACGCGGGCGCCCTGAACTGCTTCAATCGCGGACCGCTGACGATCCGGTCGGGGGATTATCGACCCGGTTCGGCTTCGGATCATTTCCAAAACTATGCGCTCCAAGCGATCGCGCAGAATACGTTAGTGGTCTGCGATCCGGCCGATGTCTATGCGAGCGAGACCCTGCCAGTGGACCACAACGACGGGACTGAAACCGGTGTCGCGATGCCTAACGATTGTGGCCAGCGCCGCGTAGGCAGCGCAATCAGCAATAAGGGCGGCCTATCGCTCAATGCCATCACGGCGTCGCCGTCCGATCCGGCGCAGCGGAGCCGCGGCCGGGAGTTCTACCACATGGCAAAGCTGATTGCGTACGCAAATGGCACGGGTAATAAATATACGTACGCCGCCGTGGACATGACGAACGCCTACAACAATCAATGGTCGCGGCGCGCGCATTCCTCTTCTTGGCTCTATAACGAAGCAAACACGTCCAATCGCACCTTCCGCGTCCAAAAGGCCGTACGGCAAGTGACCTTTATCCCGCGCGGCACCGCTATGTACGTAATCACCTACGACCAGGTGACTGCCACTAATGCCAGCTTCACCAAGAAAGTGCTCTGGCACTCGATCAACCAGCCGGCGATCAGCGCGAACTCGTATACGATTACGCGCGCGGATCTCGTCACGTCGAAGCCCTTCGTGGATCACTGGCCACAGCAATGGAGCACAGTGCACGTCGGATCGGCGGGAATTTCAAACTGCCCTTCCGGTTGTACGACCTCATCGACTCAGTATCAGTATCACGGAAAACTATATGGATGGATGACGCTCCCAGCCAGCGGCTCATTGACGCTCGTCGGAGGCGTGGGACATGAGTTCGACATCACTGATCCGGGTGGCGCCGGGACAATCAATCACAACGAATGCATGCAGAACCAATGCATGGCAGGAGAGGGCTTGGGCGCGGTAGCGGGACAGATAAACCCCGAGCCTCTCGCCGCTCCCCATCAACCCGGGTCATGGCGGATCGAGGAATGGACAGGGCCAGCCGGAACCAATGCCAACAATTTCAATGATTCCTACATCAACGTACAACTCGTTACATCGGATCTCGACACGAACACGGTGAGCACTGCTCCATCAACCTCGGCCAGCGGCACGAACTGGATGACCACGTGGAAGGACAACTCCGACACCTGCACGTATACGCTGACGCAGCCGCAGAATGGCGCGGGTGGGACGATCGCGGTTCAAGGGGCGGGATGCACCACAATTATCAATTAGGACTCCTGTTATTGCTTGCGGCAAATCTGGGGGCGGAAGACCTGTTGACCAACCAGCCTGGCACTGCTGTTCCAGCGGGGGACTGGACCGACGTCACCAGTACCCTGAATGGTCTTGCCGGCTCGACGATCCCCTACTACAACACCGACTACGACAAAGGATTTTATGTCCCGGCGATTAGCTCGGTGTGTTACCTGGGCAGCTACTGGGAGCCATCGAGCGAACCGAACCGGAACTGGAGTTGCTACCGGTGGGATGAGAACCGCTGGTTCATGGTCGATATGATGGCGCCGTTTCACAATGAGCATCTTGGCGATGCCGGCCATCCGATGGGGTACGATCTAGTGGACCCCACGACTTCTGTGAGCGCCGGCGGTATCGGCGGCAGCGGCAGCCAGGTACAGGAGATTCTGAAGTGGGGCAATTGGCGCTACGACTTCGTAGGCCAGGTCGGCATCCCGCAGCAAACACCACAAGGGCCGACGATAGCGAACCAACTCGGAACGTGCGCCTACGATACGTTCGACAAACTGCTCATCTGTTTTGGCGGAGATTCCAGCTCCCAAGGGCATTACCAGTTCGATAACAATGCTTCGCACTCTGTTTGTGGGACAAATGGAGTGAGCTGCTACAACACGTACTCGCTCGAAATGAGCGGAGTGGCGTTGAACGGCCTTCCCATATCACTTGAGCTGCATTCGATGTCCCTCAACACTACCGACAAAAAGACTTATCTGTTCGGTGGATTCGCGACATCAGCCGCACATAACTGGGTATGGACGTACACTCCAGGAGCATCCGGGACGGCGGGAACCTGGACTAATATATTTGCGGATGCCACGACTTCGGCTTCTTGCCATGACAGTGCAGGTGGAAATAACTGTCCAGCGGCGCGAGTAGCCGCCTCCTTCGCTTACGATTCGAGCGATAACACATTTCTAATTTTTGGCGGTTGCGACAACCCGGCGGTTACCGGATGCACGGGCATGCATCAATTTTCGGACACATGGGTATTCGATCCGGTGGCCCTCACGTGGACCCAACAGAATCCCACGCACATACCAATTTTGACGGCCGGAATTGTGCCGAACGAGCGGCTGACCTATATCCCCGAAGACAACGTCTATTGGCTCGCGGCCACCCCTGGCGGTACGGCCAATCTGCACATTTGGATTTATCGCAAGGCACCGGGCAGTAAAGCCGGCTGGCGGTCAAAGTCATACACATATACAGCAGTACCACCGTCGGGCGCAACCACAGTGGGACCGCTCAGCCGCAACACGATCAGCGCGGGCGCCCAAGCACATGTCTACGCGAGTGAGATCGCGAGCGATGGCACCAACCTCTATGTGACTCACACTGAGACGGGGACAGCCCAGACCGGGGCAGCGCCAACGTTGCTCCACCCATTTACGCAGAAGTTCTCATCCGGCGGCTCGTGTGGCTCGCTTGACGGCAACTACAACTGTCTTGGGTCACTCTACTCGTCCATGTCCCCAGACGTGGGAGGCAACCAGCGCCAGGCGTTCGATATCTCCTGCGCAGTCATATCGGGTAACCCATGGTGTGCGTGGTACGAGGAAGACGCCAGCCTATTGAATTATGTCTATGTGAAAGGCTGGAATGGCAGCTGGTCGCTTGGCGGACTCGTACCGAACAACACAGGAACCGCATACGGCGGCCCAACCAAGGTGATTGGCGTCGGCTCGACTCCGACCATCATCATGACCGAGCAGAGCCGAAAGTTTTCAATCACCGCAGCGACGAGCGCCAATCCATCCGTGCTGACGGGAGTGAACGATATCGCCACAGGTCCGGGAGTAACCATTTCCGGCGCCACCGGATGCTGGGCTGTGCTGAACAACTCCGGCAATCCGCAAACCTTGACCGTAGTCACACCGGGGAGCACATTCAACGTGGCCAAAGATACATCGGCCTGCAACCAGCCGCTGACTGGTACGGTAACCGCGTTTTATGGCAATCCGGCTCCGCAGTATTGTTACGTGGAGCAATGGAATGGCTCGTTCTGGGCCGTCCTGGGGATAACGGCGCTGAATACCGGGTTCACCGTTTGCGATAGTCCGTCGATCGCCACCGATGGGACCAACGTCTGGGCGGCTTTCACTGTATATGGTCCGGTCAACTCCGCCAGCGCCAACAACAATGGAGTGTGGATCGGCCCACCACAGGTGCAACTTTGGAAATGGAACGGGTCGACATGGGCGCAACAAGGCGGATCTGGCAACGTACTCGGCTCGGGATGCACGGGGATGCTCTCCGGCGCCAATCCTCCCGTTTATGCGGGCACCGGCTGCTCGCGTGCTTACAACACCTCACTGACCGTCATGGGGGGCATTCCTTACGTAGCATTCGTCGAGCGCACGGATACCGGTATTATCCAGAAGCTATGGGTGCGCTCGTACAACGGCGGGTGGTCCACGGTCGGCTCTACCTACTTGAACAGGGATACTCTGAACGGCTGGGCGTTCAAGCCCGACATCACGAATGACGGCACCAGGCTGCTCATAACGTGGGCTGAGCAGGGAAATCCACAGACATGGGTCGGCACGTTCGCCTATCCTGCGAACTCCGCATATAACCAGAAACCGCACGTATACGCGGCGGGCCTGACTACCGGGGGTTCACTTACGTATTTAGGCGGCGCGCTGAACGCGGACACCACTTATGGGTCCGCCACTCGCCCGTCGATCACGGTGTTCAATTCTCAGCCGGTGGTGGCATGGGGCGAGATACAGCTCGGGAGCCTTCGCCAGGTTTACGTCAAACAGTGGGATGGAACCGATTGGGGCAGCGTGGGCAGTAGTGTTTTGAGCATCAGCCCGGCCACCCTTCCAGGCACCACGGTTTCGGCCACGTATTCGCAAGGCACTAGCCAATGGGTCTCGCGAGGAACACCCCCTTACGGGTCCTATGCGATTGCGAGTGGCGCGCTTCCCGCGGGCCTCACGCTAAATTCCTCGACCGGGCTGATCAGCGGAACAGTTGGCGCTCCGGCGGGAGTATTCGCGTTTACAGAGAGCGTAAGCGATTCCACGGCGAGCAGTGCAACCAGCGGTGCGGTTTCGATTACGGTAAACGCGTCACCATCGATTACCACGGGAACACCGCTTCCACCCGTGACTGCCGGCGCGAGTTATTCGCAGCAAATTTCCGAAACTGGTGGAACGGGACCGCTGAACTGGAGCGTTGCTGCGGGAACGCTCGCTGGCTCGGGATTGACCCTGAATTCGGCCGGTCTCGTGAGCGGCATCGCGCTCGCGCCCGCGGCAACCTACACGTTCACCGCTGAGGTGACAGATTCAGCCGGCGTATTCGCGCAGCAGACGTTTAGTGTGACCGTCGCGGGAGCATCGAATACCTGCATTTCCCCTTGCGCCAGCGGCAATGTTCAGATCCAGGGGAAGGTCAGCATCAATTAGGGCTGGTGGGCGTCGCCGCGGCGGAGTCGAAAGAACGCGACGCGGGCGAGAGAATTGCCGCTCTGGGGTTCGCCCCGCCGCCGAAGCCAGCCGACGAGCTATCGCCGGGCGCGACTGGAAACGGTAACCAGTGCATTGCCCGGCAGAAGCGGAATCGCTTTCCCATCGGGCGAAGAGGCGAATGCCTTACTGATCTGAATGTGCTGTTTTCCAACCGTGTCCTGGTCCACTTTGATCTTGATAACGGAGATAGAGCCGTTCGGAATCGCCGCACGATTCACTCCATAGACAAGACACGTGGCTTTGTTGCACACGAGCGTCTTGCCCGCCGTGCTAATGTTCTTTGTCCCGAGAACGCTCACGACTTTGAAAGCCGGCGGAACCTGCAATGTCCACTGAAGGCTTGCCGGCTGCGAGTTGGAGGGCGCATCCAGCGAAATCTCCAATTGAATCGTTCCACCGACATCGGTTTCGGCGGACGACAGATTCAGTTGTGCCGACTGGCTGAAGCATGACTCCACCGAGTAAAGGAAGAAGACGACCGCGATGGTTGACGTTAATCTCACAGGCACCCGATTCCGGCGTGAAGGATGATTCTCCCTGCAGTGAGATTATACGCCTCCCCAGTCTGAAACGAATAGCCGGATTTTCCAGCAGGCGACTATCTCGAGGGGCGAACATTTCATCCGGACGCCCCTGGTTACAAAGGCGCGGGAGCGCGGGGCTAGCGATCCGCGTGCATATTATCCATAATTTGTTGGGCGGCTCGGATTTCCGGAATGTTGGGATCCAACTTCATGGCGGCAGCGAGGTTTTCCTCGCCATTCTTCTGATCTCCCATTTTGAGATAGACCATGGCCAGGTGACACTTATGGCGCGCAGTCGGGTCTTTATCGGCCGCCTTTTCCAAATGAGGCAACGCCATGCTGTAGAGGCCTTTGTGGTAGAGAACCCATCCCAGCGTGTTCTGAACCGCGGGAGCGTCCGGGGCGAGCTCGGCGGCCTTCTGGGCATAGCGCAGGGCTTCGTCCTGCTGTTCCTTATTCTCGGCGAGATCGTACGCGAGGTTGTTGAGTACGAGGAGATTGTCCGGCTGCGTTTCGAGAATCTTCTTATACCCGCCGATGGCGGCGGTGCGATTTCCGCGGGAATCTTCGATGCCGGCAAGCATCAGCTGGGCAGGTGGATTCTTAGGGTTTTGGGCCAGAAGCGTGGAGAGCCTCTGCGCCGCTTCATTGACGTGGCCTTCCGCAATATCCAACTGGGCCAAAGCCAGATCGGCTCGCGTGAATTTGGGGTCCGCCGCCTTTGCGGCCATCAAAGCGGTTCGGGCCTCGGCGCGATGGCCGTCAGCCATCAATAGTTCGGCGAGGAACTGCTGCACTGGCGCGGATTTGGGATGCTGCCGGGCATACTCCTGAACCATCCGCGCGCCCTCGGCCGGCTGCTTCTGCGCGGCGTAGCTGCCCACAATCAGACGCAGCACCCGGAGGTCCTCGGGGCTGCGATTGAGCGCTTCGGCGAGCGAGGCGCGGGCCGCCGAATAATTCTTCTCGTCAAGCTTCAAATAGGCGTCTTGCAAGAGCAGATTCGGAGCCCTGACAGCTGCAAGGCCGCGATCCACTTCCTTGCGGGCTTCGGCGTATTGATGGACGGCGAGCAAGGCCCAGTTGCGCGCGACCAAAAACGCCAGGTTATTTCTGTAGGGCTGAACTTCGCGCGCGTTCATCAAATCCAGGGCCGCCTGGGCCGCGCCGGAGCTGATGAGCACCTGGGCCAACTGAATGCGCGGCTGCAGGTACTCGGGCCGGAGGCGCAAGGCCTCGCCCAATTCCTGACGCTGATTCGCCGACGCGCCGCGCGCCTGGTGCAACTTGGCCATCAGGAAATGCGCCTCGGGGGAGTCGCTATGGAAATGGAGCGCACTGGTGAGGTCTTTCTCGGCGTCGTCGACGCGGCCGAGCGTGAGATAGATAGCGCTGCGCTGCAGCAATGCTTCGAAGTCTTTGGAGTTCCTGGCCAGCGCCGCCGTAAGGAGCTTCACGGCATCGGCGTTCCGTTGCGTTCGAAGGTATTCCTCAGTTAACAGAGTGCGAACGGCGCGATCGTCGGGATACTGGCGGCTCAGCTTCTCAGCCTCCGCGATAGCCTCGTTGTGCTTGGCGCGCGCAGCGAGAAACGATGCGTGGTACGTCCTGAACTGCGCTTCGGGAAAAGCAGAGAGGCGGGCATAGGACTGTTCAGCCTGGTCCAGCTTGCCAGTGCGCGCCTGAAGTACCGCCAAAGTCAGCAGCGCCGCGCCGCTTTTGGGATCGACCTCAGTGGCACGGCGAAATTGCGACTCCGCATCGACGGGCCTGCCGGTGTTGAGATAGAACTGTCCAAGAGCGAGGAGAGCATCGGCGGAGTGAGGCTGCTGTGCGGCGACTTTCTTGAGCACCGCCTCGGCGCCGGCGAGATCCTTGTGGCCTTGCTTCATGCGCGCCAGCGAAACGGCCGAGGCAAGATCCGAGGGAAATTTGGCCACGGCCTCTTCCAGATGCTTCTCGGCATCCTGCGGGCTACCCAGCCTCCATTCGGTGATCGCCAGAGCATCGAGAGCCTCGGCGCTGGTCTGCCCGGCATTGATCAAGTCACGAATGCTCTGCTGCGCCTCCTCGACCTTTTTTTTCTCCTTACTGGCGGCGTAGAGTTCGGCGAGTTTGAGCCGAGCCTGGTCGTGTTTGGGATTCAGCGCGACGGCTGTGCTGAGATAGCCGGAGGCCGTGCGGAAATCGCGTTGGGCGAGATAGGCGAGAGCGAGCTGGTAGCGCGGCTCGGCATCCTTAGGCATCATCTTGGCGGCATTACTGAACTGGATAATGGCGCGAGCGTAATCCTTCTTAGCGAGCATCTGCTTGCCCGATGCCAGATAGCGGGCTTCACGGGACTCGCGCGAGCAGCCAGAAAACACCAGACAAATAACCACTAAGACGACGGCGACAGCCGGCCAACGTGAGCTGCGGCCCCACTGAGATGTCGAACTTTGCATAGCGCTCCTACATGGGTTACCGCGAGGGTGAAGAGACAAACCAGCAATTTTCATTCCAGTATCAATACAATATCCTCTAAAGCATTCATTCCGAAAGTGTAAGAGCACCTCATTGATGAGCATAAGGCAAGGCAATGCAAAAAAATGTCAAAAAGTCAGCGGGATTTGCATGTTACGCGGATCAAGGGTAATTCGAAAAGCGGGGAGCCGCCGATTTAGTGCGGAACGACGATGGTATCGTCGGGCTGAAGTTTGATGTTCTGTTCGATGTGCTCGCCCTTGATGACAGCGACGTAATTAAATGGCAGCTTAACCTGCTTACCGTTCTCGTTGCGCATGACATAAATATTCTTCTTCTTGGCGAAATCGGTGATACCCCCGGCTTCGGCCAGAGCCTGCAAGACGGTCATATCCGACAAGAGTGGAACCGGTCCTACCTTATTAACGGCTCCAATCAGATAAACCTTCTTGCTGCGGATTTCTCTGACAACGACGGTAACATCCACGCCCCGGATGACGGGTTCCAGCTTGCTTGTCAGAAGCTTCTCCAATTCGGATGGAGTCAGTCCGAGGACATCTACCTCCTTCACTAGTGGAAGCGAGATCTTTCCATCAGGGCGAACGGTGACGCTCTGAACGGATGCCTCCTGCTCCCGCCAGACGTTGATGCCTAAACTATCGCCGGCACCGATGCGATACCCGGCCGGCACATTGGGGATCGTGCTCGAGGCCGCCGAGGTCGAGGCGGCGGGCGGCAGTGAAGATGGGGGTTTCGCATTTGGTGCAACCTGAGCCGGGGAAAGAAGGGCGCCAATTAGAAAAATCATTGCGACAGGGAGGCAGGCTGCCAGGCGCCCGAGCGGCTTACGGCAGCGCATTTTGTCGGAACACATATCGGAAATTCCCTTTGTTCGATTCATCTTATAAGAGCTCGTCGACCCACAAACGATTAAGATAACGCCCGCATGGCTGCCTGGGACAAAGCTTCTGTACACTGTCCAGATACCACCGAACCGCAGTATCCAATATAGCAGCCCACTCGGAATCCGACGCGCGCGTATGCGGCCCACATCAATCCGCTCAAGATTGAAGTTTAAGCCATTCGCGCTTTCACCCGGATTACTTGACGACAATGCTCGCGAGGTTGCTTTGACTTCCTCCGCCGATCAGTACTCTCACGTTAACAGCGCTTCCGAGCAGACCACTGATCGGGATCTTGATATTGAGCTGCCAAACACCAATCAACCCAGGGGCCAGCCCGGAGTACTGAATTTCGGCGAGTTGAGCACCGCCTCCCGAGCCTCCCAGCGCCACGCAGACGGCCGGCTGCTTCGTCAGACACGTAGCCGCCTCGGAGGTAGGAGCCGCCAGGGTTTGATCCAGCCCTGGGGGCGCCGGCTGCCCATCAGGGACTGGGTTCCTCACCGGGCCCTGGCCGGTGCCGAATAGCTGCACGATGGTGCCGCGACGGGCGGGATGTGCCGGTCCATTGATGCTCCCATCCTGGTTAATGGCGGCTGCTTGTCCGGTACCGTTCTGGTCGTGGGTGAACAAGCCGGGGGAGTAAGCGGCCACAAGAACGCTGGTAGCGGCCAGCAGCTCTCCTGAATCGGCGATCCTGGCGGCGATCCGCTGCAGACCCGTTGGCGCATTATTCGGGAAGACGAGGTTGATCTGCCCTGGCGAAACATAGTAGAGCGGCGCGGGCAACTCGTCATTGACGACCAGCTGGCGGCTGCCGAGGGAGAGCGGCAGGGCCGCGGATTTGGCCTGCTGGGTCGCCGTGGCCAGGCCTGAACCAAAGAGCGTACACCAGGCCCCCAGGCCCACCGGAACGTTGGCCTGAAATGTGGCGGCGTTGACGATTGCCATGGGTTTCAGAAAATGCACCACACGGTTGTTGCCAGTATCGCCCACGTAGAGAGTATCATTGCGGTCAAGAAGAAGTCCGACCGGCGCCGACAATGCGTCGGGTGTGGCCAAGCCGTCCGGTGAATCCGAGTTGGGTGCGACGCCTCCGATGTCATGCTGGCCGAGCGCCAGATAGGCAGTGGCCCCGGTCTTGGGTAACGATAGCAGGGCAGCATAGGCCGTGACGCGGTTATTTCCAGTGTCGGCAACGAGAATATTGCCACCGCTGTCGAGCGCGACGTCAAATGGCGTGTTCAGCCCGGCGGCACCCCCGCCCGGTAAAGCGGTAGTCATGGCACTCTGCCCGATGACGATAGATGCCGATGGGCCGGAGGCGGGAGTGCGATCCGCGATGGAGTACACCACGATTCGGTTGGCCCCAGTGTCGGCGGCATAGAGGTTGCCGGCTCCATCGATACAGAGCCCTTGCGGCTTGGTCAGGGTCTGCGCGGAAACCGTTGCAGGCGCGGAGGAGGTGCTGAAACTGGTCTGGCCGAAAACACGAATCGCGCCAGCGCCGGCCGCTGCTCCGGCAGCAAATTCCAGTATGCGGTTATTGCCTCGATCGGCGACGAACAGGTGGCCATTGGGTCCGATGGCGAGCCCCGCCGGAGCATTCAGCGAGGCGGCGTCGACGGCAGCCGGCAGGGAACTGGTGAAATCTTTCTGGCCGAGTACGGCGTCGGGAGTCACGCGTCCGGATTGATCCACAGGGCGGGGATAGCGGAGAACGCGATTGTGGCCGGAATCAGCGACGTACAGGGCGCCATTAGAGGCGACGGCGATGCCTTTAGGAGCGAAGAGACCGGCGGCCGAAGCAGTGGTTCCGGCGCCGGCATTAGGGAAAGCGGTGGTCAGACTGGGCTGGCCGATGACCATATCCGC
>DATLVQ010000049.1:0-8318 GCA_035577325.1 Bryobacteraceae bacterium
CCCAGCGCGGGAACGACGCAAAGGATGATCGTCATTCGATATTGCCGCATGCGCCCTAGAGTTTCCTTCGCGAAGTCAGCGACGAATCCTTGTCCCAAAAAATCTGGCATTGCGGCAACGCGGACTTGATGGCGCGATAGCCGCTATCGGAAACTAGCGTGTGATAGAGGTCCAGCGACTTGAGCGTCGCAATCGACGCCAGCAGTTCCGCTCCGTGATCGTCCACCTCCGTGCTGTCCAGGCCCAATTCCTCCAGATGCGGCAGCATTTTCAGCACGTCGATTCCTTTGTCGGTCAGCTTCGTGTAATCGAAGTTGAGGGCGCGCAGACTCTTGAACTCGGCCAGTTGCGCGGCGCCGGCGTCATCGATTTTCGTGCGGAACATGCTGAGCCGCTCTAGATGATCAAGCGTCCTGAGATGCGCCAGGCCTTTGTCGGTAAAACGGCAGTGGTTCAAGTTGAGGCTCTGGAGACTGGCAATGTGGGAGAGCTTCTCAAGACCGGCGTCGGTAACGTCGGTGCCGCGGAGATCGAGCGAACTGAGGTTCGGCAGCTTGGCGAGGCCTTCCAGGCCGGCATCGGTGATGTCCGAATTGCTGATCGCGAGCTTTTCGAGTGCGGCCAGCTTGCCGATGTGAACCAGCCCCAGGTCCTTCACGGGACTCGAAGTGAGATCCAGTTCCTGCAGCTGACTCAAGCCCGCCAGAGACTGGATGCCCGCGCCCTCGACGCGCACGCCCGAGAGCATCAATCGGCGCAGGCCAACCAGCCCGCCGAGACTGGCAAGGCCGCGATCCGTAACCGAAGTGAAGCTCAGATTCAGTTCCCGCAGAGTGGTCAGCTTCGCGAGCGCCGCCAGGCCGGCATCGCTCACATCGGTGGCTTCCAGATTCAGCCGCTCGATGTGTGGCAGCGCCTTAAAATAAGCCAGTTGTGCATCGGTGAAATTGGTTCGCGCGAGCGAGATCGCTTGAATATCGCCGTCCGCCACGCGCGCATCGCCACCCAACCCGCGAATCCATGCCGCGATGGCTTTCTGGCCGCCGCCCTTCGGCCGTTCATTGCCGCGCGCGGAAGCCCCGGGCGGAGCGAAGCTCACAAATGCGATCTTGCAGTCGGGCCGCGCGGCGCGCAGGGCCTCCACGCCCGAACGGTTGACGCCTGTATAGCGCAGGTCGAGCGATTCCAGATGCGGCAATTGCTGGAATTGGGCCATTCCCGCGTTCGTCAGGCGGCTGCGATAAAGGTTCAATGCGCGCAGTTCTTTGAATTGCGACAGAATCGCCGCGCTCTCGTCGGTGATCTGTGCGCCCAGCAAATTCAGCTCTTTGAGATTCGTCAACTTGCGCAGATATTGCAAGCCCTTGTCCGTGATCTTCACGCCGTACAGATCCAGCACTTCGAGCTGCGTGAGGTCTTGCAGATACTTGATGCCCTCGTCGGTCACCAGCGTGCCCAGCAGCGTCAGGCGCCGCAGATTTTTCATGCCCGCCAGCGCCCTCATGGTCTGGTCGGTGACGTAAGTGTCGCTGAGGTCTAGATATTCTAAATTCACGAAAGGTGTCAGACTTTTCGGATCTTTCATGGTGCTCAGCGATACCCGCAGATCCTTGAGTTGCGCGAGCGGCGCCATGCGCACCAGTCCCGCGTCCCAGAGATCCAGCCAGGCCAGCGTAGTCAGTCCCGCCTGGAACCTTTCCAGTTGCTTCATGCCGGAGAAGAAATCGAACACTTCGTCGGAATATGGCGCTTTGATATCACTTGCCGGGCTCCACACGCGCGCCGGAATGAACAGCTCGCGCAGCCCGGTCAGGTGGCGCAGCGGCTCGAGTTCCTTGGGATCCGCGAGCGTACCGTGCATATCCACGCCCGACAGGCGCACATCACCGGCCGGCAATTCAAAGGGGTCGCTGATATATTCGGCAGCGCCATCGAGCCGTACCCGGCCGCCCTCGCGCATCACCCAGAGGGCAACGTTGCGTTCGGCGACCGGCGCGCCTGCATCCGCGCCCAACGGCCAAAGCGGCGGGCAACAGATGACGGCCAGCGTCAGAAATATCAAAGTGCGAAGAAAGGTCGATAGAGGCATTCGGGAGCGCGGTTAGTGTGAGTATTATACCTTTCCCGCCGAATGCAGGAGCACATCCCGCGGCCTAACGCCACCGCTTCAGCTGCGGCCAGATCTTCGAGCGACCCAAACTGGCCGGGAACCGTGCACTATTACCGCGCCCGGCGGCGCTATTCACCGAGCGTGGCTTCGATCCGTCGCGGATCGAAGCGCCAAAGCTGCTGGCCTTTGAGATCCGTCAGCCATACCGAGCCTTGGCCTACCCGCACTGCGTCGCCGCCCTGGCCGGCGAACTGTTGCGCGACCTTATTCGTCGCGGGGTCGATACGCGAAAGGGGAAACTCAAACGACGTTACCCACACCGACCCCTCGCCGACGGCGATATCGCCGCCCTCGCCCGGCACGCCGACTTCAATCGTCGCCACAACCTTGTTGGTTTTCGGATCGATGCGTGACACACTGCCGTCGCCCTGATTCAGCGTCCAGACCGAGCCTTCGCCGATGGCCAAAAAACGCGGAGCAGGGCCGACCGCAACGGTTTCCTCAACCAGATTGGTGTGCGGATTCACACGCGTGACCAGGTTCTTCTCGGTACTCGTGATCCACAGCGCCTCCTCGCCAAAGGCAGCCGCGTACGATCCAGGTGCGACATAAATCTCAGCGACAATCTTGTTGGTGGCCGGATCGAACCGTGCGAGCGTCCCCTTGGCATCGGTAAGGAGCCAGACGCTGTCCGGGCTGGTGGCGATCATCCCTTCCGAATCCCCGATGCCCGTGGGAATGCTCGCAGTCACTTTTCCGGTCTTGAGATCCACGCGCACAAGGGTCTGATCGCCACAGTTCGGCGTCCAAACACTGCCAAATCCCAGTGCGAGGCCCGCGCATGGACCCTTCCCTACGGTAATGGTGTCGGCGATCTTGTTTGTCTTCGGGTCGATGCGCGTCAGGCTGTCCTTGGGCTTATTGGAAATCCAAACCGAGTCCTCAATCGCCATCCAATCGGGCGCCCCTGGAAGCGCAAACACTGCCTCTGGCTTTAGCCGGACCATTGGGATCTGTACACCCGGCGTCTTGACACCCGTTTTTCGAGGCTGGGCAGTTGGGTGCTGCTCGGAAGCCGTCTGCGTGCCCAAGCCGGGCAGGCACGCCAGCACCACCGCCGAGATTACATTACGATACTTCACCGGGAAATGATAACGCAGCGCGGCCGCATTCAATCCCATAGAAAGTTTCTATAACACCAATTAGGTGTTGACACGATTTATCGAGTCTAAGAATACTAGTTGATACTTAGAGCCTGGGGGATGAGGTTCTCGTGACTTCCGCTCCTCGCCGAGCCCTATACCGTTTTCCCATTTCTAAGCATCTCCACTCCTCGTTGAGCAGCACGGCAAGCGCGTGACGCACACTCTGGCGGCCGAGTCGGCCCGACTTTCTTACTTGAAGGAGATGTTCCATGAGAACGCCCTTAACGGCGATCGCAATAGTTTCTGTACTGTGCATCGGCGCTGACCGAGCCCAAGCTCAGGCCACGGCTTCGTTGCGCGGCACAGTGACCGATTCCCAGGCCGCGGTCATCCCGCAAGCCGTCGTCACGCTGACAAACACAGAGACGGGCGCGTCACGGCAATCGCTAACCAGCGCCATCGGCGAGTATCAGTTTGTCCAGGTGTCGCCGGGCACGTACCAGGTCACGGCGGAAAAGCCCGGATTCTCGACAGCGAGCCAGAAGGGTCTCAAGTTACAGGTGAACACTCCGGCCACATTGGATCTCCAGCTGAACATCGGACAAACCAGCGAGCTGGTGAACGTGGTGGCGGAAACGACAGCCGTCAATACGGTCGATGCTTCCATCGGCAACGCCTTCACGCAGACGCAGATTCGCCAGCTTCCCTTGCTGACGCGCAACGTGGTCGAGCTACTCAGTCTGCAGCCTGGCGTGACTCCCACCGGTGAAGTGCTCGGTGCGCGCCGCGACCAGAACAACGTCACGCTCGATGGCGTCGACGTCAACGACAATCAGAACGCCGGCATCGCTGGAGGCGTCAACGACGGCCAGGGCTCGAATGCCAATGGCGCGACTTCGAATCCGGGTTTCAATTCGGTGCTGCCGATTCCGCTTGATTCCGTGCAAGAATTTCGCGTCACCGTCGGCGGCCAAGGCGCGAACGAAGGCCGGTCGTCCGGCGGCCAGGTCGCATTGATCACCAAGAGTGGCTCGAACGATTTCCACGGCTCGGCCTATGAGTTCAACCGCAACACGCTGTCCGCGGCGAATACGTGGTTCAACAACCGCAGCGGCGTCGATCGCCAGCCGCTGGTGCGTAACCAGTTTGGCGCTTCGCTGGGCGGCCGGGCCATCAAGGACCGTGCATTCTTCTTCTTCAACTATGAGCGGCGTCTCGATGCCAGCGGCACCGCGCAGGAGCGCGCTGTCCCGAGCGAAAGCCTCAAAAACGGCGTCCTCACTTTCCTGGCATCGGACGGGTCCACGCAAACGCTCTCGCCGGCGGATATCAAGCAAATCGACCCGCTGGGAATCGGCCTGAATCAGGGCTATCAGAACATCATGAAGCAGTATCCGGCCGGGAACGACGCGCCATATGGCGCCGACAGCGGTCTCAACTTCACCGGATTCCGTTTCAACGCGCCCAACCGCCGGGACGACCGCGCGTATGTCGGCAAGATGGATTTCGTGCTCGACCGCGCCGCCAGGCACACGCTCTCCGTGCGGGGCACGCTCTCGAACGCCACCAGAAATTTGGACACCGCCCTCGCCCAGTTTCCAGGCCAGGCGCCAGCATCGCTCTATCTCGACAACAGCAAAGGTATCTCCGGGCTTTACACGGCCGTGCTCAAACCAAATTTGATTAACGTATTCAACTACGGTTTCACGCGCCAGGGATTCGAGCAATCCGGCGTTCCCGGCGCCAGCCTGACGCTCAGCAACCTAGATGCGCTCGTCAACTATAAGGCGCGCGGCAGCGGCCGTACGCTGCCCGTCTCGAATTTTATCGACGACCTCACCTGGACAAAAGGTAAACACACCGTCACGACGGGCATGAACTTACGCCTCATGCGGAACGATCGCTTCTCCTACGCGCAATCGTTCCCCGATTACGGTTTCAGCACCAACGTCGCCGTCGGGCTGGGAGAGGACATCCAGACCGACGTCACAAAATTCATTCAGCAGCGCAGCGGAAATCCGAATCTCGCGCTGGCCGATCCCGCCTCCGTCGCCACCGCCATGGGACTGCTTCTCGGCGTTGTCGATTCCACCACCATCACGTATCAGTTCCTGAGAAACGGAACGGTGCTGCCGCAGGGTTCTCCCCAGCGGCGCAGCTTTGTCCTGCATGAGTATGAAGGCTATGTGGGCGACAGCTACCGCATGCGGCACGACCTGACTCTCACGTTCGGCGTCCGTTATTCCAATTCGCGCCCGCCCTACGAGACCAGCGGTTTGCAGGTGGCTCCCAACATCGGTCTCAACCAGCTTTTTGCCGAACGAAACTTTCTGCAGGCGCGGGGTGTCCCCGGCAACGCCATGCCAAATGCGCAAATCTCTTACGACCTGAGCGGCCCCGCAAATCATCAGCCCAGTTGGTACCGGCCCGACAACAACAATTTTGCGCCACGATTCTCGCTTGCCTACAGTCCCGTCAATCCCGGCGGCTTAATGGGCAGGATTTTCGGAAAGACTGGCGTATTTCGCGCCGGCGCCGCCATGGTCTACGACCGGTTCGGCAGCGAGCTCATCACCCAGTTCGATCAATTCGGCTCTCAGGGTCTCGCCACCACCCTTGGAAATCAAACTTCGTACAACTTCACCACCGCGCCCCGCTACAACGGCACTCCTGCAACCCAACCCGCCGCGCCCGCCGGCGGATTCCCATACACTCCGCCTGATATCGCCGCTATCGTCGGCGAAACCCTTGGCATCTCGCCGGACTTGCGAGCTCCTTATTCGTACCTGCTGAACGCCAGTTTCGCCCGCGAATTGCCAGGCAAACTGACCATGGAAATCGGATATGTCGGCCGGCTCTCGCACAAATTACTGCTCGAAGGCGATATCTTCACGCCCCTCGAACATTTCAAAGACCCTATGTCGGGCGAAACCTGGATTCAAAGCGCCACTGCGGTCCGTCAGCTCAATAACAGCGGGCTCACGCCCGGGGCCGTCCAGGCCAACCCTTCGCTCGTGCCCACCAATCCTTTCGTCGAAAGCATGTTCCCGGCGCTAACGAATTTCTACTTCCCTGGCAGCGCTTCGGCGAATTATTTCTACGGAATCTACGGTGTCTATGGGGGCAGCTATCTGGACATCTTGCACGCCCTCGACCGCATTCCATCAGCTTTCAACACGGCGCCTGGTACGTGCGCCAGCCGCACCGGGTGCTACACATTCTTCGCCCGGCAAGGCAGCGCGCTTCCCACATGGATGAACGCCGGCAACGCGGAATTCCACGGCGCCACCATTTCGATCCGGCGGGCCTATAGCAGCGGCTTGGCTTTCGATTTCAATTACACGTTTTCGCACTCCATCGACAACGCATCTGCTGCCGAGGGCGGCGCGGGCTTCGATGGCGCAGTCATTCAGAACGTGTTCGCTCCAGGCCAGTTTCGGGGTTCCTCGGATTTCGACATTCGCCACAACATCAATGCCAACGTGATCTACGAGCTTCCCTTTGGCCGAAATAAGAAACTCTTGAGCGGCGCTCCTGCCTGGATGGATCAGATCGTCGGCGGTTGGCAGGTATCCAGCATCATGCGTTATCGCACGGGCCTTCCGACCGTGGTGCAGGGGAATTACACCTGGAACACCAACTACTGGCAAAATTCGCTCGGCATCATGACCGGGCCGGTCACTCAAAAGTTGGGCATCGATAGCAACGGCAATCCGAGCCTGTTCGCCAATACGAATATTGTGAATTCGTTTGCCGACCAGTACCCGGGCCAGACCGGGATGCGCGCCGCCCTGCGCCTCGCGCCGATCACGAACTTTGATATCGCGGTCGGCAAGTCCTTCAAGCTACCCTGGGAAGGCCATCGCATCCAGTTCCGCGCCGAAGCGTTCAACGCGTTCAACAACGTGAACTTTATCAAGCCCAGCCTCGCCCTGCATTCGCCGTCTACGTTCGGAGAATTTACCGACACCATGCCGCCGCGCGTGATGCAATTCGCGCTGCGGTATGAATTCTGAGCGGGGTCCAATCCATTGGCGCCAATGTCAAAAATAGCTAAACTAACTTGGAGACATACGTGTATCGCACCGGTGTGAAGCTGACGTTCGTGGTCCCGCTGGCTTCAATCGGCTTGGTTTGTGCACAGACGCCTTCGCCCCAGACCGGCCCCGCCGCGGCCGATTTTTTCGAAACTAAAGTCCGTCCTGTCCTCGCGACCAGTTGCTACGCCTGCCACACCAATTCGCAGCTTGGCGGGCTGCGGGTGGACTCGCGGGCGGCCCTGCTGAAGGGCGGCCAGACCGGGCCCGCGATTGTACCGGGCGATTCGGACAAAAGTCTTTTGATCCAGGCCATCCGCCAGACCGGCGAGCTCAAAATGCCCAAGGGAGGCAAGCTCAAAAAGGAGGACATCGACGCTCTCTCCGAGTGGGTAAAGGCCGGCGCGGTCTGGCCCGAGGCCGCGCCCGTCGTTGCCGCGAAATCAGGGGGCTACGTGATCCGGCCCGAGCAGCGTGCTTTCTGGTCGTTCCAACCGGTTCGCGATCCCGCGCCGCCGCCCGTCAGAGATACGGCTTGGCCCAAGACCGGTATCGACCGCTTCATTCTGGCACGGCTTGAGAAGGAGGGGATGACCCCCGCGAAACCGGCTGACCGCCGGACGCTCATACGGCGCATCACGCTCGATCTCACCGGTCTGCCGCCCACGCCGGAAGAGATTGACGCATTTCAGAAGGACGCGGCGCCGGATGCGTTCTCCAAAGTGATTGACCGCCTGCTGGCTTCGCCTCAGTACGGTGAACGCTGGGGCCGCATGTGGCTCGACGTCGCCCGCTATGGCGAGGATGATTATCGCAGCCTCGATCCCATGCGGCGCGGCTACAATCCTTATCCTTGTGCCTATCTGTATCGCGACTGGGTGATCAAGGCGTTCAACGACGATCTGCCGTACGACCAGTTCGTCCGGGCCCAGCTGGCCGCGGATCTCACCGGCGATCCGGTGACCCGCGCGCGGACGCTGCCGGCGCTCGGGTTCCTCGGGCTCGGACCCTGGTATTACGACAACG
>DATLVQ010000050.1:0-12078 GCA_035577325.1 Bryobacteraceae bacterium
CTTGCGCGCTGACGCTCAGAGAGCCGAGGGGAAATGGGCTGTCACTGGGACTCGGCGGCAAGGTCAATAGCACAGCACTCGGGATCGTGAATTGCTTGGCACTATTCGGCGCAGTACAGACAAAAGATGCCCCTACGATTGGGGCCTCGGTCCCGGAGATTGAAGATCCGTTGATCTGTACGGTGCCGTTGGAATCGCCGCCGGTCCACGTAATGAGCTGACCTGCGCTCTCATGTACCGTCGTGATCTGGGCCGCATTCGTCCAAGTCAGTGCAGGAGATACGTTCAGATGCGCGTTGAAAATGCCGACATCCGCGCCGCCGGGCCCGGCGAAGGTGTATGCTCCGCCGCTGGCAAACGGATCCCCTTGAACGGTCGCAGAATAGAAACCCGCGACCTGCGGGAATTTCGTGAGCGAGCCGGAAAAACCCGGCCCGGTCAGACTGATGGCCGCGCCCGCATCGAGCGGCACAGACTTGACGGGATCGGTGGTTTGCGTGTTCTGGCCGGAGAACGTAAATACGAGGCAGCCTCCAATAGATGCGTTGCGGAAAAGGCCCTGGTTTTGGTTAAACGTGGTCAGGTCGAACTTTACAAAGGTGCCAAAAGCGTCGTCGGAGGTCGTGGTCGAGGCAGGCTGACCGGCTATGGCTGGAATAGTGGTGGTGGTTCGGCCCATCCCCAGGACGCCAATCTTGAGCGATCCTTGGGACTGCAACTTCGCGAGATCTGTGCTCGATAGCCCGTTCGAATCCGAGCAAGAGCCGCCATTGGGCGCCACCGCAATGCTGGCAAAGTTGCTGACCACAGGGTCGCCGGTCTGCACGGCAACGGCAATATTGCATCCGGAGACACCCTGAGGCACTTGGAAATTGATCTGGTCCTCGCCGGAGCAGCAGCCCGACCGGCCAACAAAGGACGGGGTGACCAGCGTGCCGTTTACATAAATCTGCGCTTTGGCCGCGCTCTGGAGATTGACCGTCGTCGTGGGGGGTCTCGACTCGTCGAAGCTAACTGGACCAGCTCCGGTGGCCCAGAGGATCAACGTCTGGCCAGGTTTGGCGGAGTTGGTCCGAGTAATGAGCTTAAAATTAGCATCAGTTACAACCGCAGGCCCGCTGCCTCCCTGGTTAACCGTGAACACGCCCATGCTGGTCTTGACCACAGTGATGGGCTGCGGAGCGCTCGTCTGCCCGTTGTACGTCACTGTAATGGTTCCGGTACCGACGGGCGTGTTCGATGGTAAAACCGCGTTGATCTGATCGTGCCTTGCAAAAATCATCAATGCGTTTGTCGTAATTCCATTCACCGTGACGGCGACGGAAGTGGTTTTACCGGTCCCATCGTCGAGATTGGCCGTGAGTGGAAATGCGGCGGCTGTCACCCCCGCCGCCGCCGAGGTTCCCATGTTCGCGCCAAACACGGAAAAAATGGAGCCTTGAGCTATGGCCGAATTCGGCAGGCCCTGCTGCGAAAAGCTGGCGGCGTTAACCACGCCTCCGACGCCGATGGATGGTTGAGCGAAGGCGACCTCGCACAGGCAATACGCAAGCAGACCACAGGTAAGAAACCGCATGATTCTCCTCCTAAGTGGCAATCTTGATCAGGTTTCCTTTTTCCATTCGGGATAGGACAGTATACATCTGGCGGCGTACCGATCAGAGTAAGATTTTTCCCGGAGGATTTTTCCCGGAGGGCTGTATGAAGGAGTGCTGTATGAAATGGTACAGAAGCGCGTCGCGACCGAGAGCCGATGGCGTCGCAACTTCGCACTGATTAATGATCATTCCACACATGGCCAGAAGTCTTAGGTCTGTATCAGAAGTGATCCGGTGTCATTTTGACATTGCTATCTCGACAGCGCACCCCCATGTTACGCTGCTCTCTGAATGCCTCCCTGGTCCCCAGGTTCGTGGCGCTCGAAACCGGCGACACAGCAGGTGTCTTATGCCTCCGAAACCGCGCTATCTCTCGCCGTCAGCCAGCTTGCCAGCCTGCCGCCGCTGGTGACTTCATGGGAAGTCGAGTCACTTAAGCGCCAGCTCGCCGAGGCGGCGCAAGGCAAGCGGTTCCTGTTGCAGGGCGGCGACTGCGCCGAGCAGTTCGACGACTGCACCGCCGGCACGATCACCAACAAACTGAAAATTCTGTTGCAAATGAGCTTAGTGCTGGTGCAAGGCAGCGGTAAGCCCGTCATCCGTGTGGGACGCTTTGCAGGCCAGTACGCGAAACCGCGTTCGGAAGACAGCGAGACCCGGAACGGCACTACCCTTCCGAGCTATCGCGGAGATCTGGTGAACCGCGCCGGCTTCACCGAAGCCGCGCGCAAGCCGGATCCTCAGCTACTGCTACGCGCCTATGAACGTTCGGCTCTGACGCTCAATTTCATTCGGTCCCTCGTCAAAGGGGGATTCGCCGACCTTCATCACCCGGAATACTGGGACCTCGATTTCGCGCGGCACTCGCCGTTAGCCGGGGAATATCACGCGATGGCGCACCGCGTGGTCGAGGCGCTCCAGTTTATGGAGAACGTCGGTGGCGTGCGCGCCGGGGAAACTGGATGGGTCGATTTCTTCACCAGTCACGAGGGCCTGCATCTGGTTTATGAGGAGGCGCAAACCCGCCAAGCCCCGCGCCGAGAGGGTTGGTATAACCTCTCCACTCATTTTCCATGGATCGGTATGCGAACGGCCGATCCCGCCGGAGCGCATGCGGAATACTTCCGCGGCATCGCGAACCCGATCGGCGTGAAAATTGGCTCGGACATGACGCCCGAGGGCCTGGTCCGGCTGCTCGATATTCTGCACCCGCATGACGAGGCCGGCCGGCTCACGCTGATTCACCGTTTCGGCCACGCCCGCATTGGCGATTGCCTGCCCCAGCTGATCGAGGCCGTGCGCGCAAGCGGAAAAATCGTGCTTTGGTGCTGCGATCCCATGCACGGCAACACGCGCCACACCTCCGATGGCGTCAAAACGCGACACTTCGATGACATCTTGCGCGAACTGGAGCAGGCTTTCTCGATTCACCGCGCATGCGGCAGCTGCCTGGGCGGGGTGCACTTTGAGCTGACCGGAGACGACGTTACAGAATGCCTTGGAGGCGCGCGTAATCTGAGCGACAACGATCTGAAACGCGCCTACCGCTCCGAAGTCGACCCGCGGCTGAACTACGAGCAGTCACTCGAGATGGCAATGCTGATCGCGCGCATGCTCCGACAGGGCGCGACACCGGTAGACCCTGTGACAGCTAAATGAGAAGGTTCACCGAGCGCTGGTCACGCTGCGTGCGAATCAAGGGATGTTGTTATGCCGCGGAGCATAGCCGTGTACCGCCGGTTTCCTGATCGCGGCCGTCGGGCCGTGGGCAGAAGGTTCGCGGAGTTCAAAAGGCACGCTCGCCAATCTGGCATCGTGAGCCGCCCGCGCAACGGGTAGCGCGGGGCGGCGCGTTGACTGTTGCTGCATCTGCCGTTCTCGCAAGCGGCGCCGAACGCAGGTCGCACTCAGTATTGCAAGAGTTAGGCCAGTTCTAAGTGCATGGGCCGCTTGAAAGACGTTACCAAAGGCTAACGCCAGATTCGCGTGATTTGATTGGATAACCGATCGGCGGCTGTGGCACTAGACCCAGCGCTCAAAATACTCCATGTGCTTGGTCACAAAAATGCCTGCAATAGCCTTTTCTGCACGTTCTTCAAACTCGAATGCGCGGTGTCCAACTCGGAAACTTTTTCGCGCAGCTCGCGCAGCAGTTTGCTCCGCTCGATGCCATTCTGAATGATCAACAGCAGCTGCGCGTTCTCCCACGGTTTCTCCACGTATTGATACAGCCCCACCTCGTTGATCGCCTGGATGGCGCTCTGCTTGTCGGCGTGCCCGGTCAGTAGCACGCGGCTGGCTTCGGGTTGGATCTGCTTGGCGCGCGTGAGGAATTGGATGCCGCTCATCCTCGGCATCAGGTAGTCGGAAACGGCGATGTCCACCAGATGGCTCTCCATGTGCTTAACCGCCGGCTCGGGTTCGGTGAAGCCGTGGATTTCGAACTCGGTCTCGAGCTGCAGGTAGGCTCTCACGCTCGTGATCACCATCTCTTCGTCGTCGACTATTACTACGCTGGCCTTTTGATTCGTACCCAATTGTGTCCTCCCGAACTCTAACCTGCCGCCTTCTTTTTTTGCTCAACCGGAATGCGAATGTGAAACGTAGTACCGACGCCTACTTCGCTTTCAAAATCGATGGACCCGCCATGGGTCTCTTCCACAATCCTTTTCGAGAGCGAAAGTCCCAGACCCGTTCCCACGCCCACGGGCTTAGTGGTAAAACCGCCGGCGAAAACCCTGGGCCGGTCCTCGGGCTTGATGCCGGCGCCGGTGTCTGCGATCGAGATATGTACCGCACCGCCGTCCGGGCGCGTGCGCACCGTGATCTTGCCCGGCCCCTCGATCGCTTGTCCGGCGTTCACCAGAATATTCAGAAATACCTGGCCCAGCATGCTGGCATGGCACTCGACGGGCGGCAACTCACCGAAATCCGTCTCTACCGTAATACGGCCCTTGAACTGACCGTGCGTTAGCTTCAACGTGCTCGCAATCTGCTGGTTCAGATCCGCTTTGCGCAGCTCGACGCTATCCGCGCGCACGAAAGTCTTCAATCCTCGAACCACTTCGGAAATACGCTCGCACGCGATCTTGTCAATCGCCGCCAGTGACAGGCACGTTTCCACCTGGCGCGCGGCTTTTTCGAGCGCGGCGCGGTCGCCGACGGACAGAGCACTCTTCAGCATTTCGAGCGACCGAATAATGACCTGGTTGTTCGATACAATCGAACCGATCGGGCTGTTGATCTCGTGCACAATGCCCGCCAGCAAACGGCCCAATTCCGCCATCTTGTGTTCTTCGGCCAGGTGCGCGGACAGCTTGTCCAGTTTCGCTCGCACCAATGCCAGCTCGTTCGCAACTTCCCCCGGGTCCGGCTGGCTCACGCCTGCCTGCTTTCCGGCGCATTTTGTCGCGCCGCAATCATTGCCCAACTAACTTCCGGAAGCGCTTCACCAGCGTGGAAAAAATGGCGGCGGTGATTTCGACGTTATCGGACAAGAGGTCGTAAAAATCGTCGCGGCCGATGCGCAGAAGGCGCGTATCTTCTACCGTCTTGGCGGTCACCGGCATGGGATCGTCATCGAACAGCGCCCAGGCGCCCAGCACGTCATTCTGTTTGGCGGTATGTAGCAATTCGCCGTCGCGGATCAGCTCGACCGCGCCATCCACCACCACCAGCAGGGCATCCATGGGTACGGACGGGTCGAAGACGACCTTGTTCGGCGGATGCTTCACTTCGCGCGCGATCGACGCGATGCGCGAGAGCTGCTCCGGCGTCAGATTCTTCAACAGCTCCACGCCTTCCAGCGCAATCACTTTTTCGACAATGTTCAGTCCCGCCATGGATTTAGCCCTTCAGGCCGCCAGCGCCGCCGCGGCCGACCGCGCTACTTCCGCCACATCCGGTCCCGTGTTCTCGCCCGCCTGCTGGATATCCGGCGCGAGCCGGCGCATACCCAGCTCGCCCGCCGCCGCCATCGCGCACGCCACCAGCCACGGATCGCCGGAACGAATCAGATCGCGGATCGCCGTTTCCGCTGTTTTTGCCGGGATGCCGAACAAGTGCCGTCCGGTCTCAATCACATGCCCCGGCGCATCCAGCAGCGGCAGTAAGACACGCTTCAAATCGCGCTCCAGCACGTTATCCAGAAACTCGAGCGCCGCCGAATGGTGCTCGCCGCTCGACTGGCACACACCCAAATACGCCGAGTAGATCTCGCGCGGCGGATACCGGAGCCCCAGCAGCCGGAAAAGGCGCTCGAGTGTCTGCCGCAGCCGCTCGTCGATCGTGCGCGCCAGCAGCGTCGCCGCCCGCGACCCATCCTGTCCGACGCGAAACGGCCAAAGCGCGGCGTTCAACTCGCAATAATGGCGCGCCTCCTGGTGAATCTGCACCGCCACCAGCTCGTCAGCATAGTCGAGCTGAGGCGCCGATTCACGCAGGCGGTTGAGCGCCCGGAGTGCTGCGTGGCGTATAGTCGCGTTCGGGTTATACAAAGCGCTCAACAAAATGTCCGCGCTTCGCTGGTGCACGATTAACCGCAGGACGCGCGGAATTTCCTTGCGCACGGCGAGGAGCGCGGCGTTGTCCGCCAGAAAATCTCCCAGCGTGCCGCAAATCGCGGGGCCATACGCGGCCAGCGCCTCGATAGCCACGCCGCGAATGCGAACATCATTCAGCCGTTGCACCATGGCGTAGACGTAACCGCGATTGCGCAAAGCGCCCGCTGCGCGGCAAGCCGCCCCCGCTACGCGCGGATCCGAGTCATCGAGCAATCTGTGTAGCGTTTCAATGCCTTCATCGCCGCTTACGGCGATGGCGCGCGCCGCCAGCGCCCGCCTCCGGAAATCGGAATCTCGCGCCGCGGTCGCTATCCAATCGCGTGTGATCACGTCCGCCGCAAGCTCATGCCGCGCCAGCACCGCGTCCATCGCACCTTCCCAGATTGCGGGATCGCGCAGCTCCAGAAATTCGCACAAGAGGTGCGGGGCATCGGACGAAACTGTCAGCGCATAGCCGACAGCCGCCCGCACAGCCGGCGCAGCGTCGCTCGCATGCGGTCGGTACGCTTCGGCGAGCGCGCGATCCAGCAGCCCGGCGTAATTTTGTGCTCGCGCCAGCTCGAAAACCTTTGCGCGCAACTCCGCCGCCGGGCTTTCCGACAGCTTGACCAAGAGCGGCTGCATATCGCGATCTTGGGTCTCGGCCAGCAGGCCAAGCGCGTACGAAGCCTGCCGCGGGTTCTCGCTGAGGGCTGTCTGCTCGAGCAGCGCCAGCGTTACCGGATCGTCGACGCTCAGGCGCGCGCCGCCGATATCCAGACGCCGCGATGCCAGGCGGCGGCGCAACGTCGCTACATATTCGCGGCTCGCCCGCGAGGCCAGCAGGATCCACAACAGAGAAAATCCGACGGTGACAAGCGAGATGTACTTGGGCGCCAGCGCCAGCACGGTCGTGCAGAGCACCAGGATCATGCCGCCCAGCCCGCGGCCCATGCGATCGACAAAGATATCCACGAACGCCTTGGTCCGGTTCTTCAGATCCGTAGGCAGCGGCAGGTACAGCAATTCCATGCCGGTGCGGTTCAGCGTGTAGCGGGTCGCGGCTTCGGTCAACCGGAGGCCCGCGCTCGATTGCACCCCCGGCACAAAGAACGTGGCCAGCGCCGTCAAGCTGATAGTGATGGGCATGATCTGTAACGTCCCGCCGACACCGAACCAGCGCACGACCGCTGCCGTCAAAAAAAATTGCAAGGAGAATGTCACCAAGTTGAGCCACAGGCCGTAGAAGTTCCCCAGAAACGCCGTGAGCTGGGTCTTGCTGTGATACGCCAGTTTAGCCATGGCGTTGAACTGGTATTCAATCGTGACATCCACGATGAACGTCAAGATAATGATGCCGGTGATGACCTGCAGATGCCGGTGATACGCCAGGGCGCGGAGAATGTCGCGAAATTCGAATTCCGCTTCCTCGCTGTCGGCCGCGCGCGCCCCAGCCAGCGTTACGCCCTTCAGCCGCGTCACAGCCCAGAACGCGCCATACGCCAGCAGCACCATGCCCGCGCTGGCGAGCAGCAGGTTGCGCGGGCCGATGATCTTCACGGTCTGCGCGGTGAACGTGCCGCCGAATGCCGCGCCGATGACCGCGCCCATGCCGAGCAGTCCGTATAAGCGTTTCGCTTGCCGCGAATCGAACACGTTCGCCGCTACCAGCCAGCCTTGCGATACCAGCACCACGCTGAACAGGCTGACAAACACATTGAAGAGATAGAGCACCCAGTCGAGCCCCAACCCGATCAGCCACCAGATGCCCACCAGAGACGCCGCGGTCAGGGCCGTCGACCAGCCCACCGCAACCTTCAGCGATGATTTCACCGCCAATTTGGTATAGAGGTACGCCAGGATTCCGCCGCCCACCGCGATCAGAATGTAAAGGTACGGCAGCTTATCGATATCGAACTGATTGAGGAATAACGCGCGGGAAACCGGCTTGAGAATGTAGTACGCGAATAGCACGAACATCAAGTACAGCGCCATGAAGATGGTGCGCAGATACTCGCCCGCCCGGACGTCGAAGAAGCCTTTCCATAGCGTTCGAAACATGAATCCCGTTACTGTGGCCTAGGTAGCTTATCACACCTCTTTTTTTGTCCCCTACATTGCCGGAGCGCGCTACAGTATGGCTATGGATTTGCGCCGCATCCGGGGATTTCTGTTGCCCAGCGCGCACAGCGACGACGGCCGCTTCCAGCAGGAAATAGGGCGGCTGCATTATTTGGGGCTGCGGGCCATCGGCGGCACGGAAATCGCCGTCGCTGTGTTCGTCTTAATCGCCCAGCGGATCATGGACGTGGCGCTCGCCAGGCAGCCCGGCGCCGCGGACGCGCTGACCGCTGGCCGCGTCTGGCAGGCGGTGCTGGTGATTCTGATCGGCCTGGCTACCCTGGCCGTGGCGCGAACCCGACTAGCCGGCAGACACGCTGCGGCGCTGCTCTGTCTTTCCGCCTGGCTTTCGTCGGCGGTGCTCATCGCCGCATCGCTCGTGTTAACGCCGCACGCTTCCGACGAATACATCTCTGTGCACATCACCACAATGATGCTGGCCGCCATCACGGTGGCGCCTTTGCGCCCGCTCGAAACGTTTCTGCTGGGACTGTCGATCTGGGTCTCTTATCTAGCTGCCTTCCTGGCCGGCGTGTTGTGGAATTTGCTCGACTGGAACGCCTGGGACCCGTCGCATCTCGCATTCTTGCTGATGCTCACCCTCTTAAGCACAGGCCTGGCCGCGGTTCTTTATGCGCAGCGCACGGCCAACGATCGCGCTTACGAGGACCGCCTGCGTCTGGCGCAGGATTTGTCAACGGCGCCGCTGAGGGCCCTGCTCTCGGAAAACGCGGTCTCCGTTGGCAAGCTGGCCGCCGCGCTGACTCACGAGCTGAATACGCCGCTTGGCGCTCTCAAAAGCGCCATCGATACAATGGTTGTGCTGGCCGCGAAGCAGGCCACCGCACCTCCGGAAGCGCAGCCGCGGCTGGTCGCCATGCAATCCGAGCTGCGGCATTCGGTGAACAACTGCATGGAGCGCCTCAAGAACGTGATCGCCCGTCTGCAGCGCTTTATCGACTTGCATCACACTGAGCGCCAGGCAGCCAATCTAAACGATATGCTCAGCGACGTGGCTTTGCTGCTGAGGCCGTCCCTCGATAACAATGTCCAGCTCGAATTCGATCTCCAGCCCCTGCCGCCCCTCAACTGCCGTCCGCAACAGATCAGCAGCGTTTTCTCGAGCCTGCTGAGCAACGCAATCAACGCGCTCGACGCCGACGGCCGTGTTACGGTGTCGACGCGGAAAATGGATTCGCTCGTCCGCGTGAGAATTCAGGATAATGGCCGGGGTATGGATGACGCTGAGCTGGAAACGATCTTCGATCCGGGATTTAAAGTCACTGCCGGCCGAGTATCAACCGGGAACTGGAGCCTGTTCAGCTCGCGCCAGATCGTATTCGAACACGGCGGCGAGATTCAGATTTCGAGCATAGCCGGCAAGGGAACAACCGTCGACGTCCTGCTGCCTATCTGACCGTTACTCCCTGGGCGGCATATCGTAAAGCACCGCGCCTTCCCCCTTTTCCTTCACCGCATTCTCGAAAAACTTTACGATCAGATCCCGCCGCGTCAGCATCGCCTTGACCTCGCCTTTGGTCAGGAACGGCAACAGTTGTTCCTCCAGGGTATCTTGATTCAATTTCCGCAGGTTGGCCAGAAGCTTGCGGTCGCACATGACCAGGTTCTTCTCATTCAGCAACTTCGTTTGCAGGCGAAAAGCGCGGGTGTGGTCGATCATCCACATGCGCCACTGCTTGTCGATGACCAGATTGCCTAGATTCCGGTCGGTGTTGTAGATCAACTGGTCGAAAACTCGCACAACGTACATCTGTTTGTTCCAGTCATCCTGATTGGGCGGCTCGATGCCTTGCTTCTTTCGATCCACGTCGTCGAACATCTTGTCATCCACCCACCAGGTGACCGCACTCGTCTTGCCTCCGACTTTGCGTACGACGGAAACCGGGATCATGTTGAGGTCCATGATTTTGTCGAGGCGGTACGCGGCAATATTGAACTTATAGCTGTCCTTGAAATTCAGTTCCGTGCCGCGCGACGAAGTGAAGGTGTTGTTCTGGACGTCGATGCTCTGGATGTGCGCCTCATGCTGCAGCTTGCCATCGGAAAGAAGCGCCTTCTCGGAGTCCGTCACGCCTTGGCCAATCCCCTTCCGCTGCAGAATTTCGGCGTTCAGCAGGAACTGTTCCATCTCGGCGCGCGAGCGGTGCGCGGCCGGTTCTTCTGCAATCGCACGTTGCCAACTGGCGGCCGCCAGCCACAGTGCAAGGGAAAAGTAGCGCAGTTTTTTAGATAGCATAGCGAACCTCGTTCGGCGTTCCATTGTATGCGGGGGGCGCCCGGAATACAATCGCTACTTGGAATCTTGAGACTATGGTGCCGGCAAGCGTACTTCGACTGGCAGCGGCACTGGCTTGTCGTTCTTGTCCCGAACTCTAATAGCCTCAAATGAGATCGGTGTGATTGACATAATTTCGCCCCGGATTTCGACCAGCAGAAAATGGTTTTGCCCGGCCCAGCCCGCGATGTGGGCCTTTTCCATGTTGGGAATCACGCTGGCGGGGCGGAGTTCCGCTCCGGCACCGCTGATGACATAGCGGATGCCGCCGGTGGCCCGGTCCTGGGCGCTGAACTGGAAATTGTGCTCGTGGCCATTGAATACCACTCTCACACCCGAGCGTTGGAACAACGCGGTGAAATGCTTGAGGTCATCCAGGCTGGCCGGATGGCCGGGTCCGGCGTTAAAAGGAGGGTGGTGAAAGTACGGGATCTTCCAGCGCGCTTGCGACCGTGGCAGAGCATTCACCAGCCAGCGGAACTGTTCGCCATCGCGCGCATAGGCCGGACGCAGCGGTCCCTGTTCTGTGTTGCTGGTTGAATCGAGAGCATAAAAATCCGCCAGTTGGCCGAATGAAAATGTGTACCACCGCGACGGCCTGTTTTGCGGGAAGAAAAAATTGTCCAGGTACACCGGAAGGTCGGCGCGATTCTCACTCTCATTGCCATCGTGATTTCCGGGCGAGGGATAAAACGGGATTTCAGCGAGCAAGCGCTCATAAGGGCGAAAGAACTTGCTCTCCCAATGACGGTCTTCGTCGCCGGACCATACGGCCAGTTGACCCATTCTCATACTTGCGTAAATGTTGTCACCCGTTGTGATCACGAACCTCACCGGATTATCCGAATTGCGGCGGCGCATGAATTCGGCCCGCATCACGCCGGCAATTTTGTATTGCATGGACTCCCCCGTTCCAAAATCACCGATTACAAAAAAGGCCAGATGATCGGTTCGCGCCGGGTAAGTGCGGATAATTCCTTCACCGATCCTTTTGTTAGTGACGTCGACTCGATAGGAATATGAAGTGTCCGGATCGAGACCCTCGACGACGGCCCAGTTTTGATTCGTCTGCTGCATTCGGCTGCCGATCGTAACCAACGCGCGGCCGTAGGATTTCGACGAGCGGCCAATCGTGTTTCCCGGGGAAACGGTTGTTCCCCAGGCAATCAACGCCGAGGTCGCGCCGATTTGGCCGATATAGGTGTTGAACTTCTGCGCACCGAGCAATGCTGGTAGAAGCCAGGGGATGAGTGCCGCGCGCCCGATTCGCGGGCGAGGGATCATGTAGTAGAGTTCAGTAGCTACCGAGTCCGCCAAAAAAAATTTCACGCTGGTCGCCTGCCCGCCAGCGTCCACCATAACGCGAATCCACATCCGAGCGAAAACGCGAACAAGTCGCGGGCTAGGCCGTTATGGATAATCAACTCTTTTAGTCTTAATCACTCG
Organism: Bryobacteraceae bacterium; assembly: GCA_035577325.1. Classification (GTDB taxonomy): domain Bacteria; phylum Acidobacteriota; class Terriglobia; order Bryobacterales; family Bryobacteraceae; genus QHXW01. The sequence goes on from DATLVQ010000050.1 coordinate 12,003, forward strand.
GCATGTATTGGCGTTGACATCGTCAAATGTCTCGGTTATATTTTGTTAACATACTGATAATTATTGGTTTGTCCGT
>DATLVQ010000051.1:0-4954 GCA_035577325.1 Bryobacteraceae bacterium
GCCCAGGCTCTGCGCCACGAGGGCGGCCGCTTCGAGTTCCACGCGGTGCCGCTGGCCGTAATCGAAGGAGAGCGCGTAACAGGTGAAACCGTCGCGGCGCGCCAGCGCCAGGCACGTGGACGAATCGAGACCGCCGCTCAGCAGGCAAATGGCTTTCATTTGACGGGCGTCATACAGGCGGCGCAGAGTTTGGCCTGCGGCGTTCGCAGTGGTTTTCCGCAGTTCCGACATGGCGGGTGAAAAGACAGCCGGTGATGGCAGACCGCATTTGGCTTCGTTTCGTAAAACCCCGTAACTCGCTGATAATTAATAACTACAATTCTAAATTCCGCTTTTCAGATTGCTTCCTCCGCCCGTGCCACGGAGCCCTGTAACGCGCTGAAACTCGCCGTCGTCGAGTATCGGAACTTCGTGCCCGCGCCTCCAACACCAGGGCGCCTCGTGGCATCTGGTTCTATTCTAAGCGGCCGGAATATGCCCTGCAGCGAGCATCTCTTTCGGCAGCTTCAGGGCCAGGAAGAACCCGATCAGCGGGAACAGCACCAGGGCGATAAAAGCCGTTTGCATCGAGTACAAATCCGAGATCCAGCCGGTCAGCGGGATGAACAGCAAGCCGGCGGTTCCCCAGGCGAAGCCCATCATCATGGCGGATACGGTTCCGGCCTGGGTGGGGGCCAGCTCCTGGCCCATGACCACGTTGACCGGGTTGGTGAACAGCAGGATTAGCCCGCCGAGGGACAGCGCGGCAGTGGAAAGCCAGCCGGTGGAGAACACGAACAGCACCAGAAATGGGACGGAGGCGATCATCGAGAAAATGATGACGCGGCGGCCGCCGAAACGGTCGGCCAGGTTTCCGCCGACGACGCCGCCCACAGCGCCGAATCCCAGATACAGGGTCAGATTCAGGCTGGAACTGGCCAGCGAATAGCCGCGCTGTGTGTGTAGGTAAAGGGGGAGGAGCTGGGTGAAGGTGACCTGCACGATGGAGCGGATGAAGACCAGGAAGTAGAGAATGGTCATCGGCTTCCAAACCGCGCGCAGTGGCGCCCAGTCAAAACGCGGCCGCTTATCCGCCGGGCGCTCTGGAGAGCGCAGAAATATCAGGAGCAGCAGAGACATCGCCACGCCCGGCAGCGCCGCCCACCAGGTGCGCGGCAGCCCGAGGCGTCCGGAAACTTCGGAGAAAAACGTAGGGCCGAGCGCGAGGCCGAGCGTTCCCGACGAGATGAAAATCGCCATGGCGCGCTGCCGGTTTCGCGCGATGCCGTGGGTCGCGTTCGATGCCGCGTGCGGATGAAACGAAGCGATTCCGGCGCCACCCAGGAAAACCATCGCCATCAGTACCGGGTAGCTGGGGGCGAGTCCCACCGACGAGATGAAGAGGCCGGCCACCGCCGGCGCGAGAGCCGTGAACAGGTGCGAGTGGAAACGGTCGGAAAGGTAACCCCATCCCGGCTGCAGTACCGAGGAAGAGAACGAGAGCACGCCCGCCAGAATGCCGGCTTCGGTAAAACTCATGTGGAACTGGTCGACCAGGAGCGGCTGCAGTGCGCCCAGCGCCCCCGAGTACATATCGATGACGAAGTGGGTGACGCAGAATAATGTCAGCGAGAAAAGCGTCGCCCGGGCGACTGGAGCGAGCGTCGCCGACGCGTTCGATTCGAGCAGAGCTGTCTTAGGGGACATGCCTCGGGTGATGTGGGTATTATAGCGTCCCGGTGTAACCGGCCGATGGGTTGTTCACCACAGATGCGTAAAGATGCCAAGGAAGGCAAGTTCTCAAATGAGTTGCTTCAGCCAAGCTTCGAGCTCCGTGGGAAGTGGGGATGCGATGGTAACCGGCTGGCCCGTCGACGGCTGCGCGAATTTGATGCGGTGGGCGTGGAGGAAGTAGCGGGGGAGCGTGGGCTGGCCGGCAATTTTCGCGGGGGCGCCGTAGAGGCGGTCGCCGACCACGGGATGGCCGATGCTGGCCAGGTGCACGCGAATCTGGTGGGTGCGGCCGGTGCCGATGCGCACTTCTAGCAACGTAAAGCCGTCGAAGCGGCGGAGAACATGATACTCGGACCAGGCGGCGCGGCCGGTGGCGAGGCGGGCGGTCATGCGGACGCGCTGCTTCGGGTCGCGGGCGATGGGTTTCTCGATACGGGCACGGTCCTGTTTGATGCTGCCGTGGACTAGCGCGAGATACGTCTTTTCCACCTGCCGCGACGCGAATTGCTCGGCCAGACGCTGGTGTGCGGCGTCGTTTTTGGCGACCAGCACCACGCCCGAGGTGTAGCGGTCGAGGCGGTGCACGATGCCGGGCCGCAATTCGCCGGCGGCGCGGGAGAGGGATCCGAAGCGGTGCAGTAAGGCATTTACCAACGTTCCGGAATGGACACCGGCGCCCGCGTGTACGACCATGCCGGCAGGCTTATCGATGGCGACTACGTCCTGATCTTCGTAGAGGACCGAGAGGGGAATCTCTTCGGGAGCGGCGTGAAGCGGAGCCAGCCCGGCAGGCTCGACGTCAACGGCATCGCCAGATCGGGCCAGGTACGACGCCCGGCGCGGCTCGCCGTTCACGCGGACGCGACCCTCCTTGATCCAATCCTGCAGGCGGGCACGGCTGAACTGGGGAAAACGCTGGTGGAGCACGAGATCGAGGCGCTTTCCGGCCTCCTGGGGTGTGAGCTCGATCTTTAGTGGGGCGCCTGACATGGCTCTCGACATTGTTGCAAAGGGTAGGTCGCAAACGGGTTGAGTTGGCAAACAGGCGGGCAAGCAGGCGGGCGAGGCACTTTTCCTGTAACCTTTTCCGGGTGGCCCGGTTGTTCTAAGTGAAGGGCACAATGAGGAAAAGGCGCTAAGTGGAGGCCCAGGCTGATCAGCTGGTGATGCTCGCGGTTCGCGACGGCGACGTGGAACGCATCGGCGTGCTGTTCGACCGGCATCACCGCATGCTCTTCAACTTCTTTTTGCGGCTGACCGCCAATCGCGGGCTTAGCGAGGACCTGGTACAGGAAGTGTTTTTCCGCATGCTCAAATACCGGCACACGTTCCAGGCTGGCACCAATTTCACGGCGTGGATGTATCAGATCGCAAGGAACGCCCAGATCGACCAGGCGCGCAAGCACCGGCTCGAAATCGTGCCGGACGAGGAATCGGCCTGGGAAGACGTAGCCAGCGGGGATCGCGATCCGCATGAGCGGCTGGCGCACACGCAGGAGATCGGACTGCTGAGGCGGGCGCTGGGGCGGCTGCCGGTAGAGAAGCGCGAAGTGCTGGTGCTGAGCCGTTTCCAGAACCTGAAGTATGGCGAGATCGCGCAGATTCTGGATTGCGAAGTGGGCGCGGTGAAGGTGCGGGTGTTCCGCGCGATCAGGGAATTGAGTCAGATTTTCAACGAGCTGGCAGGTGAGAAAGCATCATGAACTGCGATGAAGTGAGAGATCAATTACCGGATTATTGGACGGGTGCGATCGAGGAAGGCGCGAAGGCGAGGATGCAGGCGCATTTCGCGTCGTGCCCGGCATGCCGCGCGGAAGCGGAGACGCTGAGCGCCATCTGGAAGAAGCTGGGCGCGATTCCGGAAGAACGGCCGGGGCGGGCGCTGCGCGCGCGGTTCGAAGCGACGCTCGAAGCTTATGTGCAAGGTCTCAAGCAAGCCGAGCGCGGGCCATCCACGCGCGAGCGAGTGGACAAATGGCTGGAGGGCTGGTGGCCGCGGCAGCCGGTGTTTCAATTCGGCTTTGCCCTTGCGTTTCTGGCGATCGGGCTGTTGGTGGGTTATTCGGTGACACAGAACGCGCGTAACGGCGCGGGCGAAGTGGCGCAATTGCGCGAGGAAGTGCGGCACACGCGGCAAATGGTGGCGCTCTCGCTGCTGCAACAGCAATCGGCCAGCGAACGGCTGAAGGGCGTGGACTGGAGCAATCGCATGACGCGGCCCGATCCACAGGTACTCTCGGCTCTGCTGCACACGGTGAACTACGACCAGAACGTGAATGTGCGGCTGGCAGCGCTGGACGCGCTGCATCAGTCGGCGAGCAACGAGATGGTGCGGCGCGGCCTGGTGGAATCGCTCGACCGGCAGACGTCGCCGCTGGTGCAGATTGCGCTGATCGATCTGCTGGTGGAGATCCGCGAGAAGGCGGCGGGCGAGGCGTTGAAAGATCTGATGCAGGAGACCGGACTGAATGCCGAGGTCAAGGAGCGAGCGCAGTGGGCGCTGGGGCAAATGCAATGAATCCGCGCCGGGCGATGCAGGCAGTGGGCGTGATCTCGGCGGCACTGGGGCTGGTCACGCTGAGCGCCGGCGAAGACTTCGGCGTGGAAGAGCACGAAAACATCGAGCGCACGTTTCCGGCGGCGAAGAGCATCGACATCGATAATGCCGACGGCTCGATCACGGTGATGGGCACCGAGGCACGCGAGGTCAAAGTGGAAATTCACAAGACCATCCGGGCGCGGTCGGCGGAGAAAGTGCAGGAAGCCAAGCGCGAGGTGCGCCTCGATATGACGCAGCAGGGCGACGAACTGCGGCTCTACGTGGATGGGCCATTTCGCTGCAAGTGCGGCGACGGGTCATTCAATTATCGCGGGTCGCATTACTACGGATACGAGGTGAGCTTCGATTTCACCGTGAAGGCGCCGCGTGACACGAGCGTCCGGCTGCGAACTGTCAACCACGGGAATATCCGCCTGGAGAATACGTCAGGCACGTTCGATGTGGAGAATATCAATGGCGGCGTGGATCTGGTGGAAGTAGCGGGATCGGGCCACGCATATGCGCTGAATCGCCCGCTCAAAGTGCTATACAGCCGTAATCCGGCGGGCGCGAGCGATTTCGGATCGTTGAACGGCGATGTGGAGGTAGCGTTTCAGCCGGATCTCTCGGCGGACGTCTGGCTGAAGACGTTCAACGGTCAGGCCTATACCGATTTCGATGTGACTGCCCTGCCGAGCCGGC
>DATLVQ010000052.1:0-2578 GCA_035577325.1 Bryobacteraceae bacterium
CGTCGCTCACTACGCGCGATCTCGGCGCGCCGCTCTGCCAATCGTTGGGAGTAGAGGGGGCGCGGGCCGGGCATGATCGACTGTTCTCATTCTCCTTCGAAACGGTGCGGCGTTGAAGAATCCGCACAAGACCGGTCTCCGACTTTGAGTCCGTGACCACCGTGGCCCGGCCCTTATTGTGCCGTTACTCGTGAGTAGTAACATCTTAGGCTCATTCTGAAAGGACACGCATCATGGTCTTCGGTATGACCGTAGCGACATTCACTTCGGTGCACGTCGTGTTGAGCCTGGTGGGGATCTTGTCTGGATTTGTCGTGCTGTTCGGGATGCTGGGCGGCAAACGACTGGACGGGTGGACTGTGCTCTTTCTGGCGAGTACGGTGGCCACGAGCGTGACCGGATTCCTTTTTCCTCGACCACTTTTTGCCGTCTCACGCGGTGGGCATCCTATCACTTGTAGTGCTGGCGGTTGCGATCCTGGCTCGCTATGCGTTTCACCTCGCGGGGGCATGGCGCCGGATCTACGTGGTTGGCGCTGTGGTCGCTCTCTATCTGAATGTCTTCGTCGCGGTCGTGCAGGCCTTCCAGAAGGTGCCCGCCCTGAAGACGATGGCGCCGACACAGTCCGAGCTGCCATTCGTGGTCACGCAGGTGGTCGTGATGGCGCTTTGCGTCGCGCTTGGCATTGTCGCGGCGAAAAGGTTCCGCAACCAGGCAGTCGGTACGGCTTGATCTTTCCCTTCTCGAACTCCAAGGACGGCGTCACAATGGTGCACCGTGATCGCGCTTGACGGCGAGAAGCGCGATTCGAATTGAATCTATAGTCAGATGCTCGAGGCCGGAGGGGGCAAGCGCACCGGCCGCTTCCAGCGCTGCGTCGGCTTCGCTCGAAAAGGGCTTGTCGCGGTGAGGCGACGGCAAAAGAGGTCCCAGAGACTGCCAATGGTTTCCTCTCGGCCGTTGGCGTATCCAGCGCAGCCAAGAGATGATCTACGCCAATTTCTGGCGCATTCTCTTTCTCAGCCACGATGAGCGCTTTGGCGAACACTTCCATCACGGGCGGAAGGAATGGAGGATCGATCATCGCATCGCGAGACATCGCTGGCCGATCGTAGCATAGCTCACCGCAAGCCTCATTAAGGCGGCTGATTGGGTACTTCACTCACTCTTTTGCGCTACCAATTTCGGATTCTGCGCGCTTTTTCCGCCCCTCCGCCTAGCCTAGCGCGAACGCCGTGCATAACTAGCTTAACTGCCTGATTACGAACACAGTAGCCTCAGGCAATCTCATCTTGCTTACCCCGACAAATAAGGAGAAGGACCTTGTTCGACGCTACTGAACGGCACGTAGCAACGGAAACCTATTAACAATCCGATCCCGCTCCGATCGCACGGCTTTGTCCTCCGGGTGCTCCTCTGCCCACATCTCGAAGAATCTATAAACATCCTCTGCAAGCCCGAGCTTTTCACAGACCAAGACCATGGCTCGATAGGCCTTCGCGTTTAGCGTTCTTCCGTGGGCCAACAATTCATCGGCTGGCGTTAGCGCCCTTCTAAGATAATCTTTGGCTTTCAGCAGTTCCTGCCTGGCACCTACCATTTGAGCGGATCCCAGGAGAACCTTGGCATACCTACTCCGAGCGTACCCAGCCAAGAACAGAAGTTCCTTGTCGTCCCCGTCCTTACTGAGTCCTTTCTCCGCAACTGTAGCGGCAGTACTCCAATCTCCGCACTCACCCTCCATACCAGCCCAGTGCCGGTACATCTGACTGTCACGGACACCGAGGCTGTCCGCTCGTCGAAAAAGTTCGCGCGCCTCAGTCACGCGTGGCGGGTCCCACGCCTTGAATACCCACCCGAGAAAGCCGATCAAAACAGGTTGGTTCGGAAATATCACCAACGCGTTCTCAAGAAGTTTTCTGGCATCGTCATAATCACGTTGCCGCACTTTGAACACGGCCTGCCTTACTATGCCATCGATTTTGGGATCCCTAATACGTGGCAGTTGACCTGAGACAGCTTTATAGGCTGCCTCCATCCGCCGAAACAGCTCTGTCCCTCCTTGGACATCCCTCACCAGCAGACGCACATTTTCACTGATTTCATAGCGCTCCTCACCCTCAATAACCCTGGGCTTTGGCGAAAGAAACAATTTGTTCAATTCGTGTAGTGCGCTGATGACTACATCACTCGAATATCCTGTAATGCTCTCAAGTTCGACCCGCGATGTTACACCCGATGTTACACAGCCTGCTATCAGAACGCTTTTTGCTTCTCGCGACAGCAGCTCTAGCTCTCTCCCAAGCGCAAATCTTCTGGCTTCGTGTCCTTCACGCTTGGCCCAAGCGCTGATAGCATCGTTGGGCGATATGAACCTCATCAGACGGATAAGATCCGTGATAAAGAGTGGTGACCCTTCCGTGACGCGTAGAAGGTCATTGATATTCTTTGCCGTGAGAGTCACATTAAGACCCATTAACCTTTGTCTAGATCTTATGAAGCCTTCGCCGTCCTTGCCCAGCAAACCTTCGACATGCGTCATTGTGCCACCCATACCGAACAACGTCCGGCGGGAAGT
>DATLVQ010000053.1:0-2729 GCA_035577325.1 Bryobacteraceae bacterium
CTGCGGCGTCACGAAGAACTTCGCGGCAGCAACATCACGATGTCCCGAGGACGATGCCAGCCGTATTTTCGCCCCTAGGGCTACCAGCGCCGGTCCAAGGCTAGACGCGCTGACAAAATAAGCGGGCCCCGCGTTGCCCAGGATCGCGTGATAGCGGTTCTCGCCTTCCGGAACGAGCGACTTGCCGTCTTTCATAGCCAGGAGACCGAACCCCTGCCGGTAATACCAGCAACGCGGACGCTGGCACAGATCGCCGCCCACTGTCCCCATATTGCGGATTTGCGGGCTCGCCACACCTCGCGCGGCTTCCGTGAGGGCCGGAAAGCTCTTACGAACTTCGGCGTTTTCCAGAAGCTCGTCGATTGTCACCGTGGCGCCGATGCGCAGGCCGGTCTTGCTTGTCTGGATGCCACCCAATTCCTTGATGCCCTTGATGTTCACCACGCGTTTGGGAGTGGCGAGGTACTCCTTCATCATGCTGACCAAGTCGGTACCTCCGGCGAGCACATCGGTCTCGCCCCACTTGCTGCCGAGAAGGCCGAGGGCTTCCTGCAAAGTTGTTGGATTTGCGTACTCGAAGGCTTGCATTATGCATTCCTCCTTTCGAGAGCCGCCAGCACCCGGTCTGGGGTGAGCGGTACCTCCGGAACCCGCACGCCGATGGCATTGGCCGTGGCGTTGGCGATGGCGGTGATCAAAGCAATAGCCGCCGGCTCGCCCAGGCCGACAACACCCCTCTTGTCGTGATCCGGCGTAATGTCGAGATGCACGATAATGTCGCCGATATCACGGATGCCGGCAATCTTGTAAAACTCCATGTCGGAATTGAGCATCTTACCGGTCTGCTGATCCATCACGCGCTCTTCGTACAAGGCAGCGCAGATCCCCATGATGCAACCGCCGTGGATCTGGCTTTCGGCGGTCTTGGGATTGATGACCAACCCCATGTCCTGCACCGCCACAGCCTTGTTGACTTTTACGATGCCGGTTTCGGTATCGACCGAGACGTCGGCCATCTGGACACCGCCGACGCCGCTTGAATTGAGCCCGCCGGGGTTTCGCTGATTATTCTCTCCCATTTCGGAGATTTTGTTGACCCCGAGCTTCTGGCAGGCGGCTTTCCATGTAAGGCTCTTGGCAGAATTGCCCTTTACTTGAATGCGGCCGTCCACAGCCTCCAGTTGATCGGCCGGCGCACCCAGAGCGGGCGCAACAGCCTCGAACAATTTATCGAGCGCGTTCACAGTCGATTTGCGTGTGGATGAGGAAACGCCGCCCACGGTGGTGGAACCGCCGGACGGTCCCGACGGCGGCAGCGTGCTGTCGCCGATCTTGAGCGTGATCGCACCCAGCGGCAGACCGAGCGTTTCCGCCGCCACCATAGTGATGACGGTGCGGGTTCCGGTGCCGAGGTCCTGGCTGCAAAGCTCTACTTCGACGGTGCCATCGGGATGGATGTTGGTGCGGCACTGGCTGTTGTGCCCGCCACCGCCCCAAGTGCTGATGGCCAAACCCAGGCCGCGCTTCATCGTGCCTGAGCCGCCTTGCCCGCGCGGATGCCACAGCTTCTGCCAGTCGATCAACTCAGCGCCCTTCTTGAGCTGCGCACGGTAAACCTCCGCGCGCGGCGTCATGCCCAGATTCTTGTCGAACACCTCGAGCGGATCCAGATTGAGCTTGGCGGCCAGATCTTCGAGCGCAGTGTTGGTCAGGTAGCACGCCTGCTGGTGATTGGGCGCGCGCCATGCGCGGACGCCGCCGCAGTTGGTTGAAACCGCAGTATGGTTTTTGCGCTGGTTGGGAATGTCGAACACATACGGAATGGGCGGGCTGCCGCCGCCACCGATGCCGCCGGTCGACCACGATTCCGACTGCCACGCCGTGATGGTGCCGTCTTTCTTGCCCGCCACCTTGATATTGGCGAACCCCGACGGGCGGTTACCCGCAATCATCAACTCGGTGGCGCGATCCAGAAACAGCTTCACTGGGCGGCCGCCGCTGGCTTTGGAGAGCCGCGCGGCTTCCAGACCCCAGAGGTCGGTGGCGAACTTGCTGCCAAACCCGCCGCCGATGTACTGCATATTGACGTGAATATTGGATGCCGGAATCTTGAGGCTGTTCGAAAGGTCGCCGCCGATTCCGGAAACATTTTGTGTGGAGGGACGGAACTCAATGTGATCGCCCTTCCACTCGATGACATTGCCGTGAGGCTCGAGGCAGCAGTGCGTGATCACCGGAATGCCGTAGCGGCCTTCAACGGTGGCGTCGGCTTCCTGAAACGCTTTGTCGGGATCGCCCTTCACCTGCTCGCCCGCGGATTTCGCGCGCGCGCCGGCTTTCGACAGGTCGTCTTCGCGCACCAGGTGCGGCAGCACTTCGTACTGCACCTTCACTTTGCGAGTGGCGTCCTTAGCGGCTTCTTCGGTATTGGCGGCCACGGAAGCTACTTCCTGGCCTGCCCACATCAGTTCGGTTCCCGGCGACGCAATCACGCGCACCGCAGTCACGCCCGGAGACTTCTCGGCCTCGCTGGTATCGATGGTGGTGACGCGCGCATGCGCGTGCGGGCACGTGACCAGCGCGCCGAACAGCAGGTCTTTCTGCGTGAAGTCGGACGCGTACTTGGCGCGGCCGCTGGACTTATTGGCGCCGTCGATGCGTTTGGTCGCCTTGCCGATTACTCGGCGTTTTTCCATCGGAGGCCAGCTATAGTCAGGCATTTCGTCCTC
>DATLVQ010000054.1:0-8362 GCA_035577325.1 Bryobacteraceae bacterium
GTTGCGACGGATGGCCTCCACGTGCCGCGCGCGGCCTATGAGCGTCACCGGAGCGCCGGCGCGCGCAAGCATCCCGCCGAAATAGCAGCCCACCGCACCCGCTCCCATCACCACAATACGCGGCCAGATGTCTGACTCCACTGAACCCCCTGTTACTTGTGACAAAGAGCCAGTGTAATCCGATGACATAAACCCATGGGCGCTTGTGCTTTCCGCTGGTGCTGAGCTTGCCTCGCCTGCGTGCGTCGAGTAGGCTCAAGGCGTGAGTCGGTCAGTGGAATTCTTCGAAAGGCAGTTTCAGCGCCAGGTAAAGGCGCGTGAGTTTGCGCTAAATCCCTTCGAGCAGACCGCGCTCGATTACGTCCGCGGAGACGTGCTCGACTTGGGTTGCGGGCTCGGAAACCTGGCGCTTGAGGCCGCGCGCCATGGCTGCACTGTCACGGCAATCGATGGCAGCGCAACCGGCATTGCCCGGATTTGCGAGGCGGCTCGAGAAGAGCACCTGGCGGTGGAAGCGCTGGAATCTGACCTCGCCTGCTTTCACATCGCCCGCGAGTACGACGCTGTCATCGCGATCGGCCTGCTTATGTTCTTTCGTCAGTCGCGCGCACTCGAACTGCTGGCGGATATACAGGCACACGTCTGCGCCGGCGGCCTCGCCGTTGTGAACACACTCATCGAAGGCACGACGTATCTGGATATGTTCACGCCCGGCGAGTACTATCTGTTTCGCCACAATGAACTGGCGGAGCGATTCGCCGGCTGGGCCATCGAGATCGAGCGTTATGATGAATTTCCCGCTCCTGGCGGCGTGAAGGTGTTTGCCACCGTGATCGCGCGCAAGACCGGGGCCCCGCACCAGGGTCAATCAGAACTGCCCAGATAGGACGAGAAGGTCACCGCTCCGAGGGTGACGCGAAATATCCCTTGCGCGCCTGTACTTTCAAGTTGTGATCCTTGGTCCGCAGGTCGATGCGACGGAACGAGCCGTCCTGCTTGTCGTTGGTGGGTGTGTAACCGATGGCGTACTGGCTGCGCATCTCATCCTGAAGCTCTTTGAATACTTCGGGCAGGGGGTGCTTCTTGTCCACGTGAAACACGTGGCCGCCGGTCTCTTCCGCCATCTTCCGGAGCGCCGAGTCGCTCACGCCGCCGAAGTATCCGTAGCCGTATGCGCTCGGATCGACGTAATAAATGCCGTACACCACGGTATCGGCCTTCTGTGCCGCTTTGATCGCGTCATCGATCCTGAGCCGGCTGCCTTGGTCGATCCCGTCGGTGATCAGCACCATGGCCTTGCGGTCCACTTCGTGACTGAGCCGGTCGGAAGCGGCCAGGTACACCGCGTCATAGAGCACTGTGCCGCGCGGCGTGCCCATGGTCGGCACTGGCCCGGGATGAAGGCCGCTGACGCCCGAGCTTACGCGCAACCGGTCAAGTCCGGCTTGCAGCAGCCGCGGCGAGCCCGTGAAATCCTGCAGCAACTCAGCTTCTTCGCCGAAGCTGATGAGAAACGCCATGTCCTTTTTGCGCAAAACCTGCGAGAAAAACTGATACGCCGCCGCGCGCTCGATCTCGATGAGATTGCGCTGGCTAGCGCTCACATCCACGAGCAGGCCGATCGTCAGCGGCACATCCGTTTCGCGCGCGAAATATTTGATCTCCTGAGTCTGGCCATCTTCGGCTAGCGTGAAATCATCTTTGGAAAGATTACTGATCAACCCCCCATGCTTATCGTGCACTGTCGCAAGCACGTTGACTACGTTAGCCTGAACCCGAATCGTGGGCGAGGGGACATCTTCCCCAGGCTTCTGCGCTTCCTTCTGTTGAGGCGCGGCAGACGCTATTAGGAGCACGGCCAGCAAGATCACCGGTGGGCGGGCAAGGGAATTGACCATACCGATACAATGGGGACGTATCCCCACTACCGATTGTTTCAAATGCGTGCTGCCATCCGCCACTTGATAGAACGCGACCCGGTACTAGCCAAGGTTATTGAGCGCGTGGGCCCCGGCCAGATTGAGTTCCGCGCGCCCAGCTTTGACACCCTGGTCCGGTCGATTGTTTTTCAGCAGCTTAGCGGCAAGGTGGCGCGCGTGATCTACGGCCGGCTGGCGGCCGCCATGCCCGGTTCGCAATTGACGCCCGAGGGCATTCTGAAGCTGCGGTCGGATCGTATGCGGCGCCTCGGCCTTTCGCGCCAGAAGACCGCCTACATCCGCGATTTGGCGCGCCAAACGGCGAAAGGAAAGATTGTTTTTGAAGCGCTGCCCCAACTGCCGGACGAAGAAGTGATCGCACGCCTAACCACCGTCAAGGGCATTGGCGTCTGGACCGCGCACATGTTTCTCATCTTCGCCCTGCGCCGCGACAACGTCCTCCCCACCGGCGATCTGGGCGTCCGCATGGCCATCAAAAGAGCATACGGTCTAGCGGATCTGCCCAAACCGAAGGAAATTGAAGAGCTGGCGCGCGTTTGGCATCCCTACTGCACGGCCGCGGCGTGGTACCTCTGGCGCAGCCTCGACGGCCCGGCAGGAATCTAACTAATCGATGCGGCAAACGTAACCCGCCGACGGGCTGCCGTTGCTCTTGCCGCCCGGCGCGATGCCCGCATCGCTGTAATACAAGTGTCCCTTGTACATGCACATGCCATGCGGGTCCGGGTCGTCTTTTGACAGCGTGATCTGTTCGAGAATGCGGCCGTCGCGCGTGTCCAGCTTGTGAATCACGCGATCAGTTGAATGCATCACCCAGATGCCCGGCGGATCCCACGCCAATCCATGCGCCCGGCCCAGATGCACCGGTATCTGGTGGAGTACATGAAAATCTTTCGGATCAACTTGCGATAGCTTCTGCAGTTTCAGTGAGGTCACCCACAGCGTGCCGTCCGCGAACTCCAGACCATGGACGCCGCCGCCGCCGGGTACCGGATAACGGGCCAGCGTCTTGCCGGTTCTTGGATCAGCTTTGACGACGTCGCCTTCTTTCGCGTCCGTGGGTCGCGGCGCGCGTCCGACGGCAGGTCCGTTCGCCGCCATCCAGACTCCGCCATCGCCAAACGCAATGCCGCTGGTGTTGGAAGACTCGGTTTCGATGGTATGCAGCAGCTTGCCGTTCCAATCCACCAGATGCGCACGGTCGGTTACCTGCTCGCCGATCCAAAATCCCTCTTCGGCGGTCTCAAGCCCGTTGGGATGACCGTCAGGCGAGCGGAAAAGTTTCACCACTTTGGCTGGCCGGGATGGAAAGTCGGCGCCCCGCACACGCGCAGCCGCAACCATCGCAAGGAATGTCCGCCGTTGCATCATGCTTCACCTCGAATTCGTACCAGGCTGCGATCGATGGCCGCCAGATTCGGCACTCCCGCGAGCCCCATATCCAGCGCGAGTTCGGTACGCAGCAATTCTATGACACGTTCGACGCCCGCCTGGCCGAACGCCGCCAGCCCGTATAAGTATGGCCGCGCGATGCAGATGGCTTTGGCCCCCAGCGCCAGCGCTTTCAGGATATCCGTGCCGCGCCGGAAGCCGCCATCCACCAGCACCGGAATGCGCCCGCGCACCGCTGCCACCACTTCCGGCAGCGCCTCGATCGTGGCGCCGACGTGGTCCAGTTGCCTTCCGCCGTGATTCGAGACGATGATGGCCGAGACGCCTGCGGTAACGCATCGGTCGGCGTCTTCGTGTGTGAGTATGCCTTTGATGATGACCGGAAGTTTGGACACTTCAACCAGCTCGCGCACCGAGTCCCAAGTCGGCGTAGGATCGGGGCGCGCAGGGTAAATCGCGGCACGCTCCGGGTTCTTCGCGCTCGGTAGATTCCCCAGCGCATCGCGCTTCGGCAATCCGGTCTCGCACCACCCGCGCTCGAAGTGATTCCGGATGTTCCGATCGCGATGTGAAACGTAGGCGATGTCGGTCGACACGCAAATGCCCGAGCAGCCGCCGTCTCTGAGCCGCTGGCCGAGCGTGTGCATGGTCTCGCGGCTGCGCAGCGAGCCACCGGTTTCAATCTGCCACCACACAGGGCCCTTGCCGCCGGCAACCACCTTTTCGATGCCCCCGTTGGTGATGTGCAATGCTTTGGCATTCGCCGCCGCGCGCGCCACCACGTTTTCTCCATCGGCATAGAAGCAGTTCTTGCCGCCCGCCGGGTCAAGCAGGATCGGATAGGCAAGCTTCTGCCCGAATAGTTCGAGCGACAGGTCGATGCGGTGCACATCCACCAGTGCGCGCGGCCGGATGATGATCCTGTCGAACGCCGCGCGATTGTCGGCCAGCGAGACCTCGTCTTCAGAGCCGCCGTCCAGATAGTCCCACGCAAGTGGGTCGAGCCGGGCTTTCGCCAGCGGCGCGAAGTCCATCACGCGCACCGGTTCGTAAAGCGGGCCCTCACGGTCCTGGGCGAACGCGCCGGCGCCGAACATCGAAATCAGGCCCCGCAACGCATGCCGCCGGTTCATGACGATACAGACTATCATGGCTTGGCCAAATAACGCGGCGGACAATGGAGGAATTACTCGACGGCAACCTGTTATTGCGAACAGCTTAGGGAGAAGGGAGCCGGCCCTCGCGAGCCGGCTCTTTGGTGGGCGACTAGGCGGATTTGGCTGCGAATTGATCTGGTTCGGAGGCTACCCGCGCCAGATACAGCCTGTAGAAGGTATAAACGAGGTACATCAGCGGGAGTACAATTAACGAGCCTTGCCACCCTATCGCGCGGCTGGATACGGTTACCAGGCCGGCGATCGCCGAACCCACCAGATAATACGGGAACGACCAGAGGTAGCACTGTTGCCAGATCTTAACGAGAGGCTTTCCTTCGACCAGGCAGAGCACGCCTGAAATCAGAAGGGTATTGCTGAGGAAGAACACACAGGCCGCGAGGGCCAGCATCGCGGATAGGGATTCTGCTCGGGCCAGCGCCATAGCGTAATGGGAGACTTGATACGCGGCTGCAATCGAGACCGTCAGCGCCGCTACATTAAATGCGACCTGCACGGGGCGTGGTGTGCTCTTCGTGCGCCACAGGCACTGAGTCAGAATGGCCAGGCAGCCAATAGTTAAGGTTTCCACCAGCGTGAAGTCGGCAATGCCGATCAGAATGAACAAGAAATTCACGGAAATCGTTCCGGTGATCCCCGGAAGCCTTACTTTCATGGTCGAAGCGAGCACTGCGAGCAACAAGTAGCTGAAGTAGCGCGGCAGATCGGGAAATTCAGCGCGGAAGACCAGGCAGCCTGCCAGCAAGGCAAACCCGAGGGTGATGATCAACGCGATGTAGATTTTGGCATTCTTAGGCATTGGCATCCCCCTCACAGACCTAAGTCCTCATCGCCATCGTCCGCGGACATGGCTGTCATCGCCGTGTTCACGTTCACGGTGTCGCCCCAGACTACGCTAAAGCCGGTGGTTGTGCTGTCACCCCAAACCACCGAGCTTCCCCACACCACGGATTGGCTGCCGAGGGACCCGCTAAATACCACCGATCCCCACACCACCGCGTCTCCCCAGACTACCGAATCGCCCCACACCACCGAGAAATTGCGCACGATACTAACTGTTCTAGTGGCCGCGTTGTAGACCGCGACCGGCGACAGCGCCGGCAGTGTAACTGTATCGCTGCTGGCAAGAGCGGCGGCGATATCCAGATAGCCGGCGCCTACGGAAAAAATGTCCGACTGATTGTTAAATTTGGCCAGCGTCAATATGTCGGTGCCCGTGCTGTACTGCGGAAGAATCTTCGCTGCCGTCTTCATCAACCTGGCCTTCACCTGGTCGGGCGTTAACGACGGTTGATATTGCAACAGTAGCGCCACTGCGCCACTGACCATGGGAGTCGCCATGCTGGTGCCGCTCAGCCGGAAGTAGCTGGCGCTGGCCGTCGAATAGGTCCCCAGCGTCTCGCAGTTGGTGCAGTATGTGCTCGAGTTAACTTGCGTTTTGGGGTACTGAGCAAGCAGCGTGCAGGTCGGAGACGCCAGCAGTGAAACGATGTTGTTTCCAGGCGCGACCAGGTCCGGTTTCACGATATGATCGATCAGCGTCGGTCCTTTCGAGCTGAAGCTGGTGATCGTATCATCGGTCCGGTACGGAGTACCATTCATTGAGCTGGCTCCAACCGTAATCACGTAAGGATCGTCTCCCGGCGACGCGATGGTTCCATAACCGTGCCGGCCGTTAGAATTGTCGCGGCCGTAATTGCCCGCCGCGGTCACCACTACGATTCCCGCCTTCCACGCCTGCTCTACAGCCTGGCAAAGCGGATCGAGCGTATAGCTTTCGTAGATCGGGTGTCCCAATGAGAGGTTCAGGACACGAATGTTGTAAGTGCTCTGTAACTGAATTGCGCGCTGAATGGCGGCGATTACACCGCTTTCCGTCCCCGCGCCGTTCTGATCGAGCACCCTGAGGTTGATGATATTGGCGTTCGGCGCGATTCCTTTGAATGTGCGGGCGAAGTTCGGTCCGGTCGAATCGGCTCCATTCGCCGCCACGATACCAGCCACGTGAGTGCCATGGCCGTAGGCATCGGAAGGATCCCCGCCGCTTACGAAACTCTCGCTGTAAACAATGCGGGAGCCCAGCGTGTCCTTGGTCTTCAGATCGTTCTTCAGCGAAACGCCGCTGTCGATAATGGCAACGCCAACGCCTGTTCCATCCACACCGTACTGCTGCCAGGCGAGGGTCGCGTTCGTGGTCGGATCCGCCAGATCGAGCGACCCGGCCATGTTCCGGTCGGGCGAAATGTAAAGGATCGACGGATCGTTAGATAACGCCTGAACCACGCTCATCGGTAGCGACAAGTGCGCAGCCTTAATGCCATCAAAGATGTGCTTCATCCGGCCGTACGCGCCGAGCTGCTTGAGCTGTTGCTTGGTAGGTGGATTGACGAATTGGACGATCACATCGACCGTTGAACTTGAGTTTGCCTGCAGGTCCGGAGCAATCTTCGAGCCGGCAAAAACAACGCCGGGCAAGGCCAAAAGGACCGTTAGTTGAGTCAGGCGCATTAGTGTGGTTCCGGCACGGGATAACACCGATGCCGGAATCCGCGGCAACATGTTCGCGAGTGGCGCGCGAGCCGTTCCGCCGGGTGTGTAAGTGTCATGTCTCATCGTGGCTCCAAGGAGTCGCGGATACAGCCTCCTCTAGGCAAGCGTCGGTCCAAACGTATGATGTTGATATTCGATAGGTTTATCGAAGCAATCAGCCATATGGTGACAAGTTGTCACCCTCACGCCGAATAACCTCACCTATATGCCTCACCTGCATGCAGTTAAGTACCGATGCACGGCGTCGCGGTCTTTGGGTCGGGCCTCGGTTTGGTGGATCCGGATATTAACGCTGGATGTACAACTTGGGAGAGGGAGATAGTAACCGTAGTCGCGAGCTATCTGATCGGTCTCAGCTTTCGTTGGCAACCCGGATTACTTGATGCAGGCGCCCGGCTGTTAGCGCCTTGGGCCAAATTGGCTCAGTAGCCATTCGATGATGGCACTGCGGTCCTCAGGCTTTACGGGCGCGCCCCAGCGGGTCATCTTATCCACTTCACGCTCCCATTGGGGCCGCGTCAGTTTTTGGCCCGCGATCATATCCTCACCATGACACCCAATGCAGGCGCCTTTTACTTGCGGCGGAAACGGCGGAAACTCCGGCGTTGTCTCGATGCGAGGCTGAGATGGGGCGGCGCCCACCTCGACGCGGACCTGCGGCGCCACGTTCCACAAGTAACCCGAGGGGTTCCATTCCTCGACCAGCGGCTGCGTTTCTCCAGCCTCGTCGGTGGCGCGCGCCATCAGAACGTACGAGCCCGTTCGCCCTGCGCTCCAGTCCGTTTCCCAAAATCGCCAGCCATATCTGGACGTATCCGGCCCCAACTTGGCCGGACGCCAGTTTCTCCCGCTATCGGCCGACACTTCCACGCTGCCGATCGGATATTCTCCAGCCCACGCCGCGCCCTTCACCTTGACTGCGCCAAGCGCAACCTTCTGCCCGTCAACCGGACTCACAATGACTGATTTCGGCCGTAGCGAGTAGACTGGCGTCATGTCCGCCGGATCCACCACGGCCCCTGGCGCTACCGTCCGCACCGGATGCCGATAGGCCGTCTTCATAAAGAAGCCATCGAATTCTTTATCTCGAACCTCGATATTGGTTAGCCACTTGACCCAGTTGTCGCCTGCCCAGCCGGGAGCCACCACCCGTAGCGGGTAGCCATGCGACGGCGTGAGCGCCTGCCCGTTCATTTCGAAGGCAAGCAAGGTGTCGGGATGAATCGCCTTTGCAAGGGGGATCGCGCGCATGAAATCCGGCATCGTCCCAATCGGCACATCGGCGCCATTGAACAGCACTTCTTT
>DATLVQ010000055.1:0-4211 GCA_035577325.1 Bryobacteraceae bacterium
CATCAATCCCACCCGCTAGCTGCTTCTGAACCGCATTCGCGGTGACGGGAAAATCCGAACCATTCGTCGTACCCGCCATCCAGATGTGCCCGGCGCTATCCGCCGCCGCCCCGGTGATCGTATCGTTCCCGACGTCGTCTATTGGATTGAACGGTGTCGTACCGATGTAAGTTGCATAAAGCAGGCGCGCGCCATCGCCCGTGAACTCCGCCAGGAATCCGTCGCCGGAGAGGAAACTGCAACCGCACGTTTTCTTGAGTGCATTGGTTGTCAGCGGCAAATCCGTCGTATTCGTCGTCCCCGCGATCCAGATATTGCCTTGGCCATCGAGCATGATTTGTTTGCCACCGGTCACTTGAGCAGCGCCGCTGCACTCCGTTCCGCTCGTGCAAACGGATGTCTGACCGCCATACCGCGCCGCAAATACGAAGCTGTCGCCTGCCGCTGAGAAGCGGACGAGATACATTTCCGCGGTCAGATTTCCGCCCGGCGGCGATGCGTAGGCGCCAGGAGTCGGCGCCAGGAGCGGCGAAAACACCGACACTGTAATCAGGGCCTGCCCGCTATGATCGACGATAATACTGTTCGGGTTACCGCCTCCCCATGCCGTGGCGTAGGCAATCGTTCCGTCCTGCCCGTGCAGCTTCACTACGAACGCGCCTCCGCCCCCCAGCACATGGGTAAATGGAATGGCGGGCGGCGTCCCGCTCACGCCGCCTGCAACATAAATGTCGTCATTGCGGTCGATCGCCAACGCGGTTAGACCCGGTAAGATGATACGGAACAGCTCGTTACCGGCAGAGTTCACTTTCTTGACCACACCGAACTCGCTTACAATCAAATTTCCCTGTGAGTCCGTTTGCAGACTTGTGACCTGCTGCAATGGTTCGGCCGGTATTTGCACAATCTTTTGCACCGCAAATCCGGCGTAGCTGGGAATACAAAAGAGGGAAAGAAGCACGCCGCAGAGATAAAGGTGGCCTGGTACTCTGGATGGCGGCCGGAGCCGTATTCGAGGACAATACCTATTCATTCGAATTCCGTCTCCCAACCGGTCGCATCACCCGCTCACAGTGCAATTTCGGTTCCGCCGATATCCTGGACGAAACGCAGATCAGCGGCGAAAGTGAGTGAGTCACGGCGACACAGTGTTGTGCAGTTAGGGCGGCAGTTTGCGGCTCACGAGCACGGAATTCGCTTCGCAGAAGAACGGAAACGTGCCGCGCTTTTCCATGCACTCGGAGGGCAGGTATCTGTTACCTCTTCTCGCGGCAAGTTGGTAAAATGATATTGTCGATACCGCGCCACTCCCCTTTGCGCTGTGCGGATGAGAATGACAGCCGCGCGGGCCACGATGCCCGTCGACGACGATTATTTCTCCAATCTACACCGCGAGCTCGGCGGGGGAACCTTCCAATGTTCGGTTTGCCGGCGATCCTCTCGTAATCTGGCGTGAACAATTTTCTTATCGCGCGTATCTGGCCGGAATCAGTCGACTGCAGTGATCACAATTCGCCGCAGGCGCTGGCGGCGCAAATGCCGCCACGATATTGCCCGCGTACCAGGCGATAATCAAAGCGTGCTGCTTGTCACCCGCCCGCCTTCTTGGTCTTCGACGGCGGCTGATAACTTCCACCGGGCACGCGGAACGACACGTTCAATCGGTTCCAGCCATTGATCGTCACCACTGCCAGTGTCAACCACACCAACTCCGATTCATTGAACTGCTTGCGCGCGCGTTGATAAACCTCATCGGGAACACGATCCTTTGTCAGCAGCGTCACCGCTTCGGTCCACTCGAGAGCCGCTCGTTCGCGCTCGCTGTATCCGGGCCATTCATGCCATCCGTTCAGCATGTAGAGTTTCTGCTCGTCGACACCGGCGGCTTTTAGATCTTTCCAGTGCATGTCAATGCAGTACGCGCAACCATTAATCTGAGAGGCACGTAAGAAAACAAGGTTCAATAATGACTCATCCAGGCCGCTGTCGTGGACTGACTTTGATAACGCCAGCATCGCGTTCAGCGCGCCGGGAGCGGCAGTTGCGTAATTGATTCTAGGCTCCATATAAATTTCCCCCTTGGCTTATAGCGATGCAGCGGCAGCCCTTCCGGGTGCACCTTCCTTTCGCCGCACAAAGAAAACTGCTGAACGCGAGAGGGGATGCCGGAATGTCGCATAATTGAAGGGCTTACGGCTTGTAGGCGGATCGCGCGCCGCTCGGAGAAAGGTAGGCTGTGTGTTCACGCACCAACTGGTGGCTGCACAAAGTTCGGAAAGCCGAATGTGACCGGAGTAGCGCAGGAAAGGGCTTAAATGTATAATCGATCCACTCAAGCCCAAAAGTGAGGCAGGGTAGACAAACTGAGCTTGGGTAGAAACGATGCGCCGTTCTTTAGAGAGACGGATATCAAGCATCCCGAACACCCGACTGGAGAAGATGTAGATGGCACTCCAAGGGAAGACGGCCCTCATCACCGGCAGCTCGCGGGGAATTGGAAGAGGGATCGCGTTGAAGCTGGCGGAGAATGGCGTCAAGACCGCTATTCACTATTACACCCAGGAGGAAGCTGCCAAGGACACTCTGGCGAGGGTCCGCGCATGCGGTAGCGATGGGTTTGCAGTGCAAGCCGATGTGACGCGTCCTGAGGAGATCCGCCTATTGTTCGATCGCGTCGAGAGGGAATTCGGCAGACTGGACATTGTGGTGAGCAATGCCCGCCCAGAACTCGCCGCCTTCTATCGGCTCCCGATGGATATTGAGTTGGCGCACTTGCGGACGGCCCTGGATTCGCAAGTACAAGCATTCCTGCTGGAGGCGCAAATGGCCAGCCGGATCATGCCGGACGGCGGCCGAATGATCGCCATTAGTTACTCGCCCAGTGGGCGTACCGGGAGTTGGCAACCCTGGGTGGCTATGGGCGCTGCCAAAGCGGCTCTGGACTCGCTCGTGCGCTATTTTGCCGTTGCATTAGGTAAGCGCGGCATCACGGTAAATGTCATCAGCCCTGGAGCCACCGATGATAGTGTCGTGGGGCGGCTCCCGACTGAAGTGTTTCAAGCTATCAAGACGTGGCACGAAAGCGGTTGGACGCCATTGGGGCGCGTAGGCACGCCGGCAGATATTGGAAATGCCGTGTTGCTGCTGTGCATGGATGAAGCAAGCTTTATCACGGGGCAAACACTTCACGTGGACGGTGGAGCGTCCATCATGGATCCGGTATTCCCGCTCGAGATCCAGCGCGGGTAGTGGAATGTCTGGGTGTAAATTGGCCACTATTCACCGCGCGTCGTAACCTCCATCTATCATCCCCTCAATAACATCCACCCGCATTAACCACGGAAGCTGTTTTCCCCGTGCTAGCTCTTAGCTGAGACTAATAACCCATGTCCACTGAAGCCCAAATCAACGCCAATCGCCTGAACGCCCAAAAATCCACCGGCCCCAAATCCCCCGAAGGCAAAGCTGCCTCCTCGCTCAACGCCCTCAAATCAGGCATCGACGCCTGGTCGCACATCATCCCAGGCGAAGATCCCGCCGAACTCGAAGCCCTCACCGCCGAGTTCCTCCTCCACTACCGCCCCGCTGGCCCCACCGAGCTCTCGCTCGTCGACACCCTGATCTCCGCCGAATGGATCCAGCGACGCCTCCGCTGCATCGAAGCGCAGCTCTGGAATTACCAGGTCGAATGCCTCGACAAGAATCTTTCCCGCGTTGAGTTCCTCGACGCCCAGATTCAGCACAACTCCCCGCTCGGCCATGCTTTCCAGGACGCCCTCGATCCCTTTTCCCGCATTCAGCGCCGCATCGATGCCACCAACCGCATGTTCCTCCGCACCCTCAAAGTCCTCCAGGATCTCCAGGCCACCGAGGCTGCCGTATCGCTTTCCGAACCGCCGTCCCCCATGCCAACTCAACCGCTTGTGCCACAAATTGGCTTCGTTCCGCAAACCACCCCTGATACCGAAACGCCTGTCCGGACTTGTGGCCGGAACGGAACCTCATGCGGCCCGGCGCCGGCAGACTCAATGCGCCTCGCGCATGCGCTGGACAGAAGGATGCACCCGCGCCGGCCTTTGCGGGTTGGCGGGGGCTCTGAACGAGAGGTGAACGGCTCTATCTCCAAGCCCCGCCCTACCCGCATTTCCCCACAATCACCGTAATATCGTCATGCTGCTCGTTCGGGTTAAATCTCCGCACCTCATCCACCA
>DATLVQ010000056.1:0-12834 GCA_035577325.1 Bryobacteraceae bacterium
CACGCAAACCCGCATAAGAGCCGAAGCGCGGCGCCACGGCATTCACATCGTTTCCACCATCTTCGAAATGGATCGCCCGGGCCTGTACTACGACACGGCTATGTTGCTTAGCCCCGCCGGCGAAGTCATCGGCAAGTACCGCAAAGTTCACCCAGCGGCGCTATTGAGCCTCGAGAAAATCTACTTTCGCGGAGGCTCGTCCTTCCCGGTTTTCCACGTGGGTGAGTGGACCATCGGCTTCTCCACTTGCTACGATAACCTGTTTCCGGAATCGTGCCGGTGCCTGGCATTGAACGGTGCGGAGCTGATCATCGCTCCGTACGCCACCCCCGTGGCCGACCCGTGGGAAAATTTCCTCACGACACGCGCTCTCGAGAATGGTGTCTTTTTCGCCGCCTGTAATCATGTGGGCCCCGAAGGCGAGTGGCGGATGTCCGGCAAAAGTATCATCATCGATCCGCTGGGCAAGATCGTGGCTAAGGCCGACGACGTCGACGAGCAAATTATCTTTGCCGAGTTCGAGCGTGAGCAGGTAATCCAGGCGCGCCGGCGTTTTCCTCTGTTTCGCGACCGCAGGCCTGACGCGTACGGCGCCATCACCCGCGCTAGTGAGGACCTCCACAAATGAGTGTTTGCCTTTAGCCCAAATTCCCGTTATGATTTTTCTACCCCCGAGTAAAAATTGAAGGCAGCGTGGAATCCACTCAAGATCAAATCATCTTAGAGACCAGCCTCCCCGGCATCGAGCGATTTTCCCAAGGAAAAGTGCGCGACGTGTACCGCGTGGGCGATCAACTGCTGATCGTGGCCACCGACCGCATCTCGGCGTTCGATTTCATCCTGCCAACCGGGATTCCCGACAAGGGCCGCGTGCTTACGCAGCTGTCCGTGTTCTGGTTTGGTTTTCTGCACGAGGTCACGGCGACTCATTTCATCACCGCCGACGTGAACGCTTATCCGCCCGAGCTCCGGCCATTTCGCGCTCAACTGGAAGGCCGTTCCATGCTTGTCAGGCGCGCCGGGATGGCGCCCATCGAATGCGTTGCGCGCGGCTATCTCGCAGGTTCGGGCTGGAAGGAATACCGCGCCTCGCAATCCGTCTGCGGCATTCCCCTTCCCAAGGGACTGCAAGAGAGCAGCCGTCTGCCGGAGCCCATCTTCACGCCGTCCACCAAAGCGCAAACCGGTCATGATGAGAACATTTCCTTCGAGCGCATGGCGGCGGTTGTAGGAATGGATGTGGCGCGCCAGCTACGCGATCTGACGCTGGCTATCTATCGGCACGCGGCGGCCTACGCGGAATCACGCGGCATCATCATCGCCGACACGAAGTTTGAATTCGGCTTTATCGATGGAAAACTCGTCCTCGGCGACGAAGTGCTCACGCCGGATTCCTCCCGTTTCTGGCCGCTCGAGACGTATCGGCCCGGAAAAGCCCAGAACTCTTACGACAAACAATACGTACGTGATTATCTGGAGGCCATTCATTGGAATAAACAGCCGCCGGCCCCCGCCCTGCCTCCGGAAGTCGCCCACAAGACCAGTGAAAAGTACCGGGAAGCCTGCCGGCTGCTGACCGGGAAGGATCTATGAACTGGCTGGACTGGGTTTTGCTCGTCGTCATCGTGGGTTCGATCATAGCCAGTTTCCGCACCGGCTTTTCGCGGGAGCTCATCGGGTTGATTTCGATGGTCGTCGCACTATTCTGCGGCTTGTGGTTTTACGGGTCCGCCGGAGCGTTCCTGCTGCCGTATGTCAGCTCGAAGGAAATAGCTTACCTGTGCGGCTTCCTGATCGTCTTTTGCGGCGTGCTCATCGCGGGAGCCATTGTCGGCCATCTCTTCAGCCGCCTGGTGAAAGCGGCCGGGCTGGGACTGTTTGACCGCATTCTGGGCGCGGGCTTCGGCGCGGTGCGCGGCCTCCTGTTTGCCGTGGCGCTGATTTTGGCGATTGTCGCGTTTTCGCCCGGCGGAAGCGATGCTCCTCCTGGCTCGGTCGTGCATTCGAAATTTGCGCCCTATGTAATCGACACCGCGCACTTGTTCGCCTCGCTTGCGCCGCGCGAGCTGAAGGACAATTTTCGCAAGCACTACGGACAGGTGAAAAGCATCTGGGACGAAGGAGTCAGGAAACACGCTCGGCGGCTGTCCGGTTCGGAAGCTTGAAATCTTCAGATGAAAGAAACATTTGAAAAAATCGTCGACCACCTGCTGGAGAATGGATTTTTCATGGAGGAAGCCGTGGAAATCCTGGAGAGAACGCTGATCGCGCGCGCCGTCGAGCGCACCGACGGCAATCGCTCGGCCGCCAGCAAGCTTCTCGGCATCCACCGCAACACGCTGCAGAGGAAAATCGCCGAGTACAAATTGGGCGAGCAGCGCCCGCGCAGCAAGCCGGCCCGTCGGGAACAGCCCTCGCGTCACCGGCTGAAGACCGGCTGACGTGGCGGACACGCATTCTCCTGTTTCGACCTGCCACATTGACGGCTGGTTCGCGGCGCTTCCTCAATGAATCTGCTCATTTTCGACCTGGACGGAACGCTCATCGATTCGAGCCGGGATCTGGCCAATTCCGTCAACGCCACGCGCGCCCATCTCGGCCTCGCGCCCATCGAAAACGAAGTCGTGTACTCCTACGTGGGTAATGGCGCGCCCGTGCTGATCCGAAAAGCGCTGGGGCCGGCTTATTCGGACGATGCCGTCGAGAGCGCGCTGCAATATTTTCTGTCGTATTATCGCCAGCACATGCTGGACTACACTACGCTCTATCCCGGTGTGCGCGAGGTTCTCGACCAGTTCCACGCCGCCCGCATCAAGATGGCCGTGCTCACCAACAAGCCGGTGCGTTTCAGCCAGGCCATCGTCGACGGCCTGGGCCTCGCTTCGCATTTCGAGCGCGTCTATGGCGGCAATAGTTTCGAGCAGAAGAAACCGCATCCCATCGGCATCGAGACCTTGATGGCCGAGTGTGGCGCCGCGCGCGGGGAGACCGCGATGGTTGGCGACAGCTCGGTAGATGTGCAAACCGCGCGCAACGCCTGCGTCGCGGCGTATGGCGTGACCTGGGGATTCCAGCCCGAAACGTTCGCGGCATATCCGCCCGATTTTCTGATCGACAAGCCGCAAGAACTGGCGGATCGAGTCATCGGCCGTGGCTGAGCCCGGCTGCGTTTTCTGTCAAATCGTCAGTGGCGCCGTAGCCGTACCGGTCGTTTTTCAAGACGAAACGTCGCTTGCCTTTCTGGACCACCGCCCCGTCTTTCCGGGCCACACACTGTTGATTCCGAAACAGCACTATGAAACGCTCGCGGATCTCCCGGCAAACCTGATCCAGTCCTATTTCGCCGCCGCGCAGCTGCTGGCGCGCGCGGTGGAACTCGCGCTGGAGGCCGACGGCACTTTCGTGGGCATCAATAACCGCATCAGCCAGAGCGTTCCACATCTGCACACGCACATCGTGCCGCGCCGCAAGAAGGACGGCCTGCGCGGCTTCTTTTGGCCGCGGCAACCCTACAAAGCACCCGAAGAAGCCGAGGAAATCAGAAAAAAGATCGCCGGGACTATGGATCGGCTCCGCGCCGGTGCATAATACCTCCTTATGTGGCCGCAGAACTATACGCCGGTAGCCGGCAGCCTGGGTCTCTCCGCGCTGGTGGCGGCGGTGCCCGTGTTCGTTCTCCTGATCCTGCTGGGGGTGCTGCGCAAGCCCGCATGGATGGCGTCGTTGTTCGGTTTGGGCGCCGCGGCCGTCGTGGCGCTGGGCGTTTACGGGATGCACGCCGGCACAATGTTGAGCGCGATCGCGTACGGCGCCGCGTTCGGCCTGTTCCCGATCGGCTGGGTCGTGTTCACCGCCATCCTGCTCTACAACATCACGGTCGAGACGGGCAAATTCCAGCTGGTCAAGGATTCGGTCGGCAGGTTGACCGAGGACCGGCGGCTCCAGGCGCTGTTGATCGCCTTCGCGTTCGGCGCATTTATTGAAGGCGCGGCCGGCTTCGGAACTCCTGTCGCCGTATCCGCAGCCATGCTTGCAGGCTTGGGGTTCTCGCCGTTTTACGCCGCCGGCATCTGCCTGCTGGCGAACACGGCGCCCGTGGCATTCGGCTCGATTGCCACTCCGATCGTGACGCTGGCTGGAATTACCAGCCTCCCGCTCGACCGATTAAGCGCCGGTGTCGGCCGCGTCTGCGCGCCGGTTTCTCTCATTGTCCCGGCCTACCTTGTCATGGTGATGGGCGGCTGGCGGGCGCTGCGCGGCGTACTGCCGGCGGCCGCGCTCTGCGGGGTCGCCTTCGCCGGGACGCA
This sequence comes from Bryobacteraceae bacterium, assembly GCA_035577325.1. GTDB lineage: Bacteria > Acidobacteriota > Terriglobia > Bryobacterales > Bryobacteraceae > QHXW01. The sequence goes on from DATLVQ010000056.1 coordinate 4,308, forward strand.
GTTTCTGGTCTCGAACTTCATCGGCCCGCAACTGACCGATATTCTCAGCTCGCTCGCTGCCATCGGTTCCCTGGTGATTCTGTTCAAGCTTTGGAAACCGAAGCCGGGATTCAAGTTCGACGAGCATAGCTCCGTGCAGGCAACGCCACCCCGCCACGCAACCGGCGAGTTGCTGCTGGCATGGACGCCGTACGTGCTGTTAGTGATTTTCGTCCTGCTGTGGGGCTACAAGCCGATCCAATTGAAGCTCAACACGGCATCGCAGATCTTCACGTGGCCCGGCCTGCATAATGCGATCGTCCGCATGCCCCCGGTTGTGGCAAAGCCCGCACCGTACGGAGCGCCCTACACGTTCAACTGGCTTTCGGCGCCCGGCACCGCCTGCCTGTTTGCGGCGCTGCTGGCCGCCGCCATGCTCCGTATGCCGTTCGCTCACTTTTTCCGGGTCTTCCGGAGCACGGTGAGACAGCTGCTGCTGGCCGAGCTCACTATCGCGGCGGTTCTGGCTCTCGCCTTTCTGATGAACTATTCGGGCGCCACCGCCACCCTGGGCCTCGCGTTCGCCGCCACCGGCGTTCTCTTCCCGTTCTTCAGCTCGCTGCTTGGATGGCTTGGGGTATTCCTCACCGGCAGCGATACCGCGGCCAATGCCTTGTTCGGCAACCTCCAGGTGGTCACTGCGCAGACCTTGCACATGAATCCCGTGCTGATGGCGTCCTCGAACTCGGCGGGCGGAGTGATGGGTAAAATGATCAGCCTGCAGAGTGTCGCGGTGGCGTCCTGCGCCACCGCCATGAAGCCGCAGGACGAGGGCCGCCTGTTCCGCTTCACCCTGAAGCACAGCATCCTGCTGGCCTCGATTACGGGCTTGCTGGTGGTGTTCTATACCTACGTAGCACCGCAACTGGCGCCGTGATCTTCTAAGCCAAAGTGTACATACGCCCGCCCACGCCGCTACGATCTCAGGGCGTCCCGAATTGCCGTCCTCTGATTCGTAGTCGGGCCTGTCTATTGGACGTGGACGCCGAGGCTCGCCGCAGCGCCGCCGACGTATATGGTGAGGATCGGCTGCGTTGTTGCGAGGCTCAAGCCAGGCAGCGGTGGAATCTTGACATTCACCTGCAGGACACCGGCCACCAAGGTGGGCGCCGGACCTGCGTAGAGTACTGCCGCGGGGACTTCCAATACCTGGCTGCTAGTCAAGTACTGAATCTTCGCCCGAGTCTGGGCAAGCTGGACTGGAAGCGGCCCCGTTACGGGTACGCCATCGACTTCGGGCGGGTTGGTCTGACCGCCGCCGGTGGCGAATACCTGGAGGACCGATCCCTGCGAAGCGGGTTCATCGCTGTTGGGAGTCCCGTTCTGATTCAGGGCAGCGAACAGGCCCGGGAATGTCTGCGTCACTGGCAGGGTATTGGTATTCGAGCGATGAACTGATAGTTATCGGTCTGCGCGAAGCAAGGAAAGGTGAAAAAGAATAGGAGTGCGGAAAGCAACAAAGATACTGCGGGCCCTTGAACGACTGGCATCCTTTCAGCTTAGCGGATGAAAACGAGAGCGGCGGATCGATGCTGGCTCACAACGGCGCAGGGTTCGATGATTCAACTCACGGCAACCCATCCCGCGAAGCAGACGGGGCGACCTGGGTATCCGCCCAGTTGGAGCATTGTCTCATCGGCGAACGCAGCCGCCGTGAAGTGACCAGTTGACTAATAGAAAGATTGAACGACACCTCAAACATCTCCGGTTCCGATCGCCTACAATCGCAGGGTGCCTCGAATCGCCGTCGTCTCGTTCACTATTCTGCTCTCCCTCGCCGCCCGCGCTCAGAAAAGGCCCGTCACCATCGACGCCATCACCGCCGAGCGAACTATTCCGCGCTCCGCCCCCGTTCAATGGGCGCCGGACGGCAAGCATTTTGCGTGGCTGGAGGAGAAAGAACTCTGGTTGTATGACGTCCCGGCACGCCGTGAGAAGCAACTGGTGAATCTGGCGGATCTTGACGCCAAAGCAGTCAGGCCGGCATCCGCCGAGGTTTTCGATTGGCGCAATCGCCACGTATCCAAGCAACTCTTCTACTGGTCCGATTCCGGCAAAGAGATTCTGATTTCGACCGGGGGCGATCTATTCCTCCTGTACCCCGATACCGGGAAGTGGGATCAGCTCACCTCGACCGCCGCGGTCGAGGCCGACGCCAAGCTATCGCCTGATGGCCGTTTCGTATCATTCCGCCGTGAACACGACCTCTACTCGCTCGAAATCACGACAGGAAAACTGACCCAGCTCACTCACGACGGTTCCGAAACGTTATTGAACGGCGAACTGGACTGGGTCTATCCCGAGGAACTGGAGATCAACACAGCCCACTGGTGGTCGCCGGACAGCAAGCGGATTGCGTACTTGCAGCTCGACGTCAGCCACGAGCCTGTCTTTCCGCAAGTGGATGTTCTGGCGCTGCGCGCACGCTTCGAACCTGAGCGCTATCCCAAGGCGGGAGATCCCAACGCCGATGCGCGCGTCGGAATCGTCGCGGCCGCGGGCGGCGAAACGCGCTGGATGGATCTGGGTGAAACACGCAACTATCTGCTGGCGCGCGTGGCCTGGCTGCCCGATAGCCAGTCGGTGGCCGTTGAACGGCTGAATCGCATCCAAAACCGGCTGGATTTGTTCATCGCCGCTGCCGCGAATGGCACCGCGCGCGTAGTATTACACGAAGAGGATCCGTACTGGATCAACGTCAACGACGACTTGCGATTTCTTCATGACGGCAAACGGTTCCTGTGGGGCAGCCAGCGCGACGGTTTCCATCATCTCTACGTCTATTCCACCGAAGGCGAACGACTCAATCAATTGACGGAAGGTGCATGGGAGGTGGATAGCGTGGCGGGCGTGGATGAATCGACCGGCGAAATCTATTTCACCTCCACCGAGCAGAGCCCGCTCGAGCGGCAACTCTATGCGGTTGATTTGAATGGCAAACACCGCCGGCGCGTCACTGCCGAACCGGGTACACACGAGATTTCGATGGCCCCGAGCGGCGAATATTATCTGGACACGGCATCCAGCCTGACCGTCCCACCGAGCCGCACGATTCATGGCCGTGACGGCAAGCGAGTGGCCATGTTCCGCGACGCCGACCGGTCGCAGGTGGATGAATACGAGATATTACCCACCGAGATCCACAAATTCAAAACAACCGACGGCGCCTTGCTCTACGCGCGGCTGATCAAGCCGGCCGGTTTCAAGCGCGGCCAGAAGTATCCGGTGATCGTGATGGTGTATGGCGGCCCGCACGCGCAGGAAATCCACGATTCCTGGGAGAAACTGAGCCTGGATCAGGTCTTGGCGCAACGGGGATTTGTGATCTGGCAGGTGGACAATCGCGGCTCGTGGGGACGGGGGCATGCCTGGGAATCCGCTATCTTCCGCAACATGGGCGCGCGCGAACTGGAGGACCAGAAGGAGGGCATCCACTACCTCGATTCGCTAGGTTTCGCAGATGTCTCGCGGATGGGCCTCTACGGCTGGAGCTATGGCGGCTACATGACTCTGTTCACGCTGACCCGCGCGCCCAGCCTGTTCCGCGCGGGCATCGCCGGCGCGCCGGTCACGCACTGGCGCAATTATGACACCATTTACACCGAACGCTATATGGGATTGCCTCTGGAGAACGCCGATGCCTACGAGCGCGCCTCGGCGCTCACCAAGGCCGCCGATTTGAACGCCAAGCTATTGCTGATCCACAATCTGGAAGACGACAACGTACACTTTCAAAACACCGTGCAGCTCATGGATGCGCTTGAACGCGCGGGCAAGCCGTTCGAGCTGATGCTATATCCTCAGAAACAGCACGCTGTTACAGGACCGGTACGCAAACACCTCTACCAGACGATGACAGAATTTTTCGAGAAGAACGTGAAGTAGCGCGCTACTTGTGCCCGCCGCCGGCGTGGCCGCCGCCACCGCCATTGAATCCACCGCCACTAAATCCGCCGCTACGCGACACAGAACTTGAAACCGAGCTGGATGCCGCGCTCGATGACGACCGCACCGACCCGCCCGACGACGCAACCGTGCCCGAAAGTCCGCTACGCGTGGCGCCAACCGTAGTGTGCGCACCCGAGGAAACAACGCCGCGTGAAATGTGGCCGCCTCCGGTCCTGATGTAACCGGTGTTATAGAATCCAGGCGCATAGAGGAAGTCGTAAACCGCGAACGGGCTCCACAACGCATATCCGAAAGGATTGTAGAAGGCACCCCGGCCCGGAATGAAGGTATACATGTTGAAGTACGGATTAAAAGCCCATCCGCTCGAGTACCAGCCCATGCCGGAATCCTGAACCGATTTCGCGGCCGATACATTGGCCATGCTGATGTATTCCGAGCGCCTCTTGCTCCACTTGTACAGCGCGTCGACGTCTTCCTTGTTGAATTTCGCCAACTTGAGTTCGCCGTTCATGGCCAGCATCTGGCCCTCTTTGATTTCCTGATTCTTGCCATTGATCTGCGCCAGCACCTCGCCGTCGTAAACGCGCAGCGCGGCCGGATCGGAATCGAACCGGTAGATTCCCTTCTTCTCAATTTGCACCGCGTAATCGTTGTATACAATGGTGACGCTATTGTCTTTAAGCAACTCGTCGGCCTCGACGAGGATCGAACCCGAGAGGAACTCCAAACGCGTATCTATCAGCCGGTTAGTCACCATGCGGAATGAGCTGTTTTCAGCAATGCGCAGGAACACACCCGGCGTGAGCAGGACTTCGGCGCGGCCATCCTCGGTGCGCAATTGGGCATTTTCTTTGATATCCGGGAAAGTGCCGAACTTGCTCTCGACCAGCTGATCGCCGAGAAAGACCCGGCCTTCCGCGTAGTGGATCAAGCCGGATTTCGCCGAGATCACGTTTTGCGCCGAAGCGACAAAACTCAATGCTCCCGCCATCACCGCAACGCCCAACGCCAGGTGCCCAAGGGTTTTCATGGAGTTGCCTCAACTCGATCTTCCTCCTATATGTGGGGCATGTCAATCGGGGCGTCGAGGCACGATGTAACTTTTGATCCTCGGCATTGGCGCATGTCTGCGCTCGGTAACCTTCAGTGAGTGAGCGGGTTATCATTTGAAGGACTTCGGCCGCCCCAGGGTGCCGCAGCCCGCAGTCGGGAGGCAACGAATGTCAATTCTCAGATGGACCCGCGGTTTGCGCTCCGGCCATCAGCTAGGGGAATCAGCCGCGGCGACTGACTATAAGACCGATCGACCGCTCTACAGCCGCACGACTTTTCCGGAGCTGATGCCCTTCAAGGCGTTGCGCGTATCGACGATCAGCTTGGCCTGGTCGGCGATCTTGCGGTAGTTGAAGGCGGAGTGATCGGTAACTATCACGGTGCAATCCGCCGCCGCCACGGTGCTCACGTCTTCCGAGGCCAGTTTCTCGCCATCGAGTTGCAGCGAAGCGACGTGCGGATCGGAGAACGTGATGCGCGCGCCCCGCCGCTTGAGCAGCAGCATGATATCGAGCGCCGGCGATTCGCGCACGTCGTCGATGTCTTTTTTGTACGCGACTCCCAATACGTGAATGTGCGAGCCTTTAAGCGGCTTGGTGTGATCATTGAGCGCGTTCTGGATTTTATCCACCACGAAGTGCGGCATCTGCCCGTTGATGTAACCGGCGAGTTCGATGAAGCGCGCTTCGATACCCGCCTGTTTGGTCTTCCACGACAGGTAAAACGGATCGATGGGGATGCAATGACCGCCCAGGCCTGGGCCGGGATAGAACGGCATAAAACCGAATGGCTTCGTAGCCGCCGCATCGATCACTTCCCAGACATTGATGCCCATGCGGTCGCACATCAGCGCGATTTCATTGGCCAGCCCGATATTGATCATGCGGAACGTATTCTCGAGCAGCTTGACCATTTCGGCCACCTGCGTCGAGCTGACCGCAACAACTTTCTGCAGCGCCTGCGAGTAGAATACGCGGCCCATTTCCGAGCAGGCGGGCGTCGTGCCGCCAACCACTTTCGGAATGTTTGAGGTGTTGTATTTCGGGTTGCCGGGATCGACGCGTTCCGGCGAGAAGCACAGAAAGAAATCCTTGCCAACTTTCAAACCGCTCTGCTCGAGCATGGGCAGCACAACTTCGTCCGTGGTACCGGGATAGGTCGTCGATTCCAGAATGACGAGCATTCCCGGATGGAAGAACTTGGCAATTTCGCCGCAAGCGGACACGATGTAGCTCATGTCCGGGTCTTTGGTCTTGCGCAGCGGAGTCGGCACGCAGATGTTTACCGTATCCAGGTCGCGGATCGCCGAAAAGTCCGCCGTAGCCTTCAGCTTCCCCGACTCGACCAGGGGCTTGAGAGTTGGGCTGGGAATATCCCCGATATAGGAATCGCCGTCATTGATCCGCTCAATTTTGGAATCGCTCAGATCGATGCCTGTGACTGTGAATCCGGCTTTGGCAAACTCCACTGCCAGCGGCAGGCCCACGTACCCCAGGCCCACAATCCCGACTTTCGCCTGACGCGTGCGAATCTTCTCCTCCAGCACACGCGCTGTTGTAACCGTCTCAACTTGTAAAGTGCTCATTGTTTTATCTTTCCGCAGAAGAATTCGCCTGCTCCTATGATCTCAGCCGGACCAACAAGGTATAAATCGGGATTTCCCCGTATCACTAAGGGTCCGGCTGGTGTGCATACGGTAACGGGACTATCCACCATCCCACGGCTCATAGCCGCCGCCACAGCGCCGGTGGACCCTGTACCAGAACTCAAGGTTTCACCCGCTCCACGTTCAAAAAACAGCACTTCCAACTCGTGTCGACCGTTTGCCCGAAAGAAGGAGACGTTGGTACGGTCCGGAAAAATTGGGTTCGTTTCGATTTCGGCCCCCATTTGGCGCCAATCGAAGTCGAAGTTTTCCACAGGCACGGCGCATTGCGGATTCCCCACCCAAACGAGAGTCACGTCGCGCGGGCCGGACGTGAGCGGCATGTTGAAGTTCCGGTCGCGAACTTCAGGCGTCCCCATATTCATCTCAAAGGTGAAGTGTAGCCCGGTACGCTCCAACAGGCGCAAGTGTTTGAGGCCGGCACCCGTACGGATTCTAACATCTTGGCCCTCGAGTCCCTGATGAACCAGAAACGCAGCCGCGCACCGGGTGCCATTTCCCGAGATCTCGGCGATGCTGCCGTCGGCGTTAAATAGGCGGATTTCACCATCGGCGCCCTCGCCCCCAGGCGACATGTGCAGCCAACCATCGGCGCCGATCCCCGTATGGCGATCGCAGATGGCGCGGGCCAGTTCTGCGAGAGGTGCAGCGGGGGGAAGATCGGCAACCGGCGTCAGCAGGAAATCATTCTTCGCCCCGTGCGCTTTCAGGAACGGAATCTTGAGAGTAGTCATGTACGGGGTGCAGCAAGTCGGTGGGCGCCGTGTGCCGCTGGTAGATCTCGATGACCGGTGCGCCCTTGACGATGATCCGGGTCATCAAGTCGTAGTTAGGACCGCGGCGGCGCGCCCGATTGACGGCTGTCTGCACCGGATCGCCGCCCATCACCAACGCCCATTGTTCCCACAGGACGAGGTCGGGCCGCAACTGAGCCGACTGGAACGCCACGCCGTTGTCGCCGGTAAGCGTGTCGCGGAGCGGAATGCCGGCTTCGCGAAAGACACCGGTGTAATCGCCGAAGGATGTGAAAATGCCTTCCCCCGGGTGATAACGGGCTTCGAGAAACTCGGCTGCTTTCCGGGTCCATGCGCGCCGCGCCACGGAATTGGTTTCCGATTCTTTCCAGGTAATCCAGGCTTCGGGATGAGGATTGATGAGCCAGGGAATACTTGCGGCGGCGATCACGCCGACCGCCATAGTCGTCCCAAACCGCTTGTCGAAGCGACTAGCTACCGCCACAATCGCCGCGCCACAGAAGGCGGCCAGCGGCAGCAGGACCAGACCGTAACGCGAGTTGTAATAGCCGTGCGGCCAAAGATTGGGCAGGAAGATCGGGGTTCCCGAAGAATGCACGCTCCAGATGTAGAAAGCGCCAGGCAGCGCCAGCAGCAGCAGGGGCCAGAACGCCCTCTTCCACAACGCAGCCAGCACGCCTGCCGCGGTAATGAAAAACAATGGCGCACCGGCGCAGGCCCGCACGGCCCAGCCGAAATAAATCAGCGCCATTTCCCAATCGTCACCGCCGGGATACGGCAAGCCGCGCTGAATCGCCTTGGGAGCCGATGGTCCGGAATAGAATTCCCACATGTTATGGAAGACCAGCCCGTTGTAGGCCAGCCACAAGTACGGTCCGGCGGAAGCGAGCACGCCAAAAACCAGTGCCGTTGTGAACCGGCGGCCGCGTGCCTTGGCGAAGAAGTACACGGTCGCAAATGGAATCAGAAACCATCCTTCGTAGCGTGTCAGTGTACCCGCGGATAACGCGATCCCCGCTCCCGCCGCGCTCCAAAGCGACCGCGTGTCTTCGAAGCGCACTGTAAAGTAGAGCAGCGCGGCCAGCGACGCGAAGAAAACCGCCTC
>DATLVQ010000057.1:0-2091 GCA_035577325.1 Bryobacteraceae bacterium
TTGTGATTATGCAACCGAAGCTGGAACCGGCGCTCGATCCTCTTCGCTCAGACCCGCGTTTTGCTGATCTTCTGCGCCGTATGGGCTTGTCCCCCTAGTTCAAGTCAGTTGCCAGCGCGCTATGACCACATTCCCCTAGCAGCAGTAGTACTCTACTTTTTGCAAGTCAAGCACCGTCCTGTGCTACTCAAATCCGCGTCCAGGGAACCTGAGGCAGTGAGACGTAAACCGAAGCGGGTTAACACCATAATCGCATTACCAAACAAGGCAGGCGGCAAACAGCCCTGTCGATAAACAACCGACCGGGCGCGGCTCAGATCGGGTCGCGCCTCCACCGTGCGGTACGATTACTTGATGTCACTCGATTGGACCCAAGGAGACTTGCGCGAGGGCTTGTGCTGCTTCCATTCCGGCGCGTTCTTCGAGGCGCACGAACACTGGGAATCGGTGTGGCTCGCGGCACAAGAGCCGGAGAAGACGTTTCTGCAGGGGCTGATTCAGATCGCTGCCGCTTTCCACCATTTTCAGCGTGGCAACTGCGCCGGAACCATTTCGCTGCTGCGATCGGGCTTGCGCCGTCTGGACGGATTTCAGGAAACCTTCGGCGGCATCGGTGTCGCGCCTCTCCGCACATCGATCCGCCTGTGGCTCGAGGCCCTCGAAACGGTCCCGCAGTCTCCCCCACCGCCTCATCCGCAGCTCCAACTCGCTTAATGAGGATCAGGAGGGCCATGATTTCGCGGCATGGCGCCAGAACGCTTCAAGTGATCAAGGAGCGCGCGACTCTGAAACCGTAGTCGGTGTATCGGAACTCTGGCGGAATACTCGATCGCGCTGCCGTGCGGGCAACTTTGATGTGGTGGCGCCAGGAGCCACCTCGCGAGGCTCGGCGGCCAGTGTTGGTAGGCCCTTGAGGATTTCGGTCGGGAGAACGGCTGTAGTAGCCGGCGTCGTACCAATCGCCGCACCATTCATGCACATTGTCGCACAGATTGTAGAGCCCGAAAGTGCTGGGCGGGTACAAACCGACCGGCTCAGGCCCGCTCTTCCAACGCCGGGCGTAATCGGGAAGCAGCTCTGGAGACGCATCTCCCCACGAGTAGAGTGAATGTTCAGTGCCGCCGCGAGCTGCGCACTCCCACTCGGCCTCGCTAGGCAAGCGATAACGCTGAGAAGTCACGCGACTTAGCCACTCGCAATAGCTCAGCGCCTCATGCCACGATATCGCGACGACAGGCATCTTCGGGTGGTTGAAGTTTGGATCGTTCCAGCAAGACGGCTGAGGATAATTCATTGCGACGAGAAAGCAGGCATAGTCCTCGTTGGTGACCTGATAAGCAGCAAGGTCGAAGGCGTCCACGCAGACGCGATGCATTGGCTTTTCATCATCGCGCCCGATTTCGCAGCCCATCCAAAACCAACCGCCTGGGATGCGCACCATTATTGGTTCCCTGGCTTCGATCCGGGCCGTTGGAGGGGCTGCCATACACGGCCTTCCAATCCGAGCCTTCACTTGTAACAGGGCGGGAACGGCTTACGAGAACACGATACGCTGGAGCAGCGCCCCAGTGCAAAGGTCATTCGATCGGTCCTTGTTCCAAATTCCCATAATGCCGTTTCCGGATCGACTTCCGGGTTGCCGACCAACCATCCGGAACGCCTCAGTCCCCATTTGCTCAGAGGGCACATCCTGATATTGCCGACCGAGAATGGAAATTGTCGTGTGGTTCCGAGGGCCCCGGACAGCCAGCGCCGACGAGTCTTCCTCGACGGGTTATTTTTGAACGAAGTCCACTTGACAACCAAGTGACACGTAGTAGTCTCTCTTTAGAGAGACCACTTGGATGTCTAATAAAGAAAAAGAATCAATCAAGCTGCTGCAGGGGACACTTGATCTCATCGTTTTGCGGACCCTGGCGACGATGGGCCCACAACACGCTTATCAAATTGCCACGCGCCTCCAGCAGATCTCCGATCGGCTGCTCAACCTCAACCAGGGCACTCTCTATCCAGCATGAGTGCGGCTGGAGCAGTACGGGTGGATTAGGGGAACCTGGGGAAGGACCGAGAGCAACCGGGAAGCCAAATACT
>DATLVQ010000058.1:0-10844 GCA_035577325.1 Bryobacteraceae bacterium
TGCTCCACGGTCTCGTCGACCGCGCCATCAATTCGCGCTACTTGTGCGCGCGCGCGGTCGCTCACTTCTTTGACCACTTCACCCAGCCGGTTCACCTGCTCGTACAGAGACTTCACCACCGCCGTCATATCGGTGGTCAGCTGCGAGAACTTGGGTGTGTTCTCATCCACGAAGCGGCGCACCGTTCCTAGGATGGGCGTGAGCGCCTCCACGACCGGCATGAGTTTGTCCTGCGTGGCCTTGGTCACGCGGTACATGGCCAATATCACGATGGTCTGCACCACAAACGCAACCACCGCCAAGAAAACCCCGATTGCGATCACCCAGCGAAAAACGTCGTCCCCCATAGAACCCGTGCGTCAGCGAGCCATCTGGCTGTCCGAATCCGCCGTTTGTCCAACGGCTTCGCGGTAAGCCTGCTTGCCCGCCTCGACGGCCTCCGCCAGCGTATCTTTCTGGCGTGAGATAACTTCCTTGCCGCGCTCGATGATCTCGCCCGCGCTGTCGCGCAACTCGGAGCCGCGGCGTTTCAAATATTCCTTGCCCTCGTCGGCTTTGTCCTTCAGCAGTTCGCGCGTTTCCTCGCCTGACTTCGGGGCAAAAAGCAGTCCGAGACCGACGCCCACCCCTACACCCAGAACAAAACTCGCCAGCCCGTCTCTGTCCATATCGTGCTCCTCTGATGTTTCGGCTCTCCCGCGGAACTCAGCGAAATCGCCGCCCTGCTCGTCAGTTTCAGTATACTCTCTGGCACGCGCGCAGGTTCAGCCGATTCACCGCCGCGGTAAACTTCAGTACGGCGAGGGATGATGCGTCAACGTGGAAAGCGGGCTCCGCGCCCGCTGGACGGCAGAGGACTGTGGGAGTTGGCGCTCAAAGCCCTAGGCGCGCGCGCCTGCTCGACCGGCGAATTGCGCCAGAAATTGCGTGCGCGCGCCGCGAATCTAGAAGACGTCGATGCCACCCTGGCGCGCCTCAAGGAATACCGCTATCTGGATGACCGGCGATTCGCTGAAAACTATGCCGCCGCGCGCCTCGAAAACCAGCGGCTCGGGAAAAATCGCGTCACTCAGGAGCTGCGCCGGCGTCGCGTGGCGCCCGCGCTGGCCGAGGCGGCTGTCGAGAAGACTTACGGGCAGACCGACGAAGTCGCGCTGATCGAAGAGTACATCCGGCGAAAGTATCGGAGCACAGCTCCCGCCGAGCTTTTCCAGGACGACAAACAGCTGGCATCGGCCTACCGGCGTCTGATGCGCGCGGGTTTCAACTCCGGTACTGCCATTCGAGCCCTAAAGCGCTTTGCCGCCCATCCGGAGCTCCTCGATCAGTTCGAGCCGCCTCCGGAAACCGGCGAAAAATAGCCTTCCGGCGTCTCGAGTCACAAGCTTAGCCGGAGACTAGGGAAGCTTTGGATTCAAAGGGCTAAGTGGTTTCATCCCTCCTAATATCAACAGTTCCGCTGATGGTCGCCGTCGCCGCAGCATGCCAACCTAAGCCGGGTGCGAAATGAGGTTGAATTGAGCGAAGGTATATTGGCGGTTAGAGTCCTTCGCCGTCCGCGGGTAAACTATGCTCGCAAGTCAAACAAGCACAACAATTGAGTGGTGGCGCATATATTTCCAAATCCTGTGAGAAGACTGCCGGGATGTTGAAACTCATATTTTCAACTCCAGAAGCAGCCGCTCGCGGCCTTGGATCTGTGGCAGCCTAGACGTCGCGCGACGCCAGGGCCTGAACGTACCCGACCACCGAAATTAGGAGACGTACATGGCGACGATTCTGATCGTCGACGACCACGAGACGAACCGCGACATCCTGACGACGCTGCTCGGCTACTGGAACCACCGGGTGGTGGAGGCGGGTGACGGCGTGGAAGGGCTGGAGCACGCCCGCTCGGCGCGGCCCGACCTGATCATTACCGATGTCCTGATGCCCAGGATGGACGGCTACGAGTTCACGCGGCGGTTGCGCGAGGACCCGGACCTGGCAGCGACCCCGGTGATCTTCTACTCAGCGCAATATCTGATGCAGGACGCGCTTTCTTTAGCCGCTAAGTGCGGGGTTAAATACATCTTGGCCAAACCGGCCGAGGCGGAAGAGTTGCTGAGCACGGTGAATGCGGCGCTGGGCTTGAATGCATCTCCCGCGGCACTCTCACCGTCATTCGAAGACTTCGACCGCGAGCACGTTCGCGTCCTTACCGACAAAGTTTCGGCGCAAGCTGAGGAGGTCGAAAACCTGAATGCGCGCCTGGAGGCGCTGATAGATGTCACGCGCGAGCTGAATGTCGCCCATGACCCCTGGAGCCTGGTCGAGAGGTACACCAAGGAAGCGCGCAGGGTCATCGGCGCGGTGTGCGCGTCGGCCTGCATTACGGATGAAAGCGGCCGGGCGGTGCGGCGTTTCTGCTCTCTCGGAGTGGAAGTTGCGGATCCCGAGAGCCCCTGCCCGAAGTGCGCGATGGGCGGGCCGGTGGCGGAGGTTCTCGGGGCCAGCTGGTCTCACCAAGGGGGCTTGCGTCCGGGCAATCTGGAGAAGGCCTGTTCCGCCGGAATTCCGGCTATGAGCTCGTATCTGGTGGTCCCCATTCTGACGCGCGCCCACAGTTATGGCTGGCTGGGCCTGGGGAGCAAGCTCGGAAATTCCGTGTTCAGCTCCGACGATGAAACCCTGCTCATGACCCTGGCCGCGCAATTGGCCATGGGATATGAAAATTCGCGCTTGTTCGACGAGCTGAAGGGCCGCGCGGAGGATCTGGAGCGCGAGGCGGCCGAGCGCCGGCAAAGTGCCGAGAGATACCGCATGGTCGTGGAACAGGCTTCCGACGGCATTGCCGTTTGCGACAAGTGGGGCCAGTACGTGGAAGTGAACCCGCGCATGCTCGACCTGCTGGGATACACACGGGATGGCTTCCTGCGCCTGAACGCGCGCGACCTGATCCACCCCGAGGATTTGGTTAACGATCAGATTCCATTTGCGCAGCTGCAGCCCGCGGCAGTGTTTCAAAAAGAGCGCCGGCTGATTCGCGCCGACGGCAGCTTGCTCCAGGCGGAAATCAGCACCAGCTGTCTCGAGGACGGCCGCGTGCTGGCGATCGCGCGCGATGTGACCGAGCGGAAGCGTCTGGAAGCCGATCTCCGCCAGTCCCAGAAACTGGAGGCGGTGGGCCGGCTGGCGGGCGGGGTAGCGCACGATTTCAATAACCTGCTGACAGTCATCCTGGGCCACAGCGACCTGGCGCTCTCCAACCTCGATCCCAATGACCCCCGGCGCCGGGACATCGAGGATATTCGCGAGGCGGGAGCGCGTGCCGCCGTGCTGACCAGCCAGATGCTGGCCTTCAGCCGCAAGCAAATGCTGCAACCCAAAGTCTTCAGCATCGACACCGCGGTGGCCAATCTGATCAAGATGCTGGGAAGGCTGATAACGTCCAACATCGAGATCGTCACCCGTCATGCCACCGAGACGTGGCAGGTGAAGATGGATCCCGGGCAGCTCGATCAGGTGATCCTGAATCTGGCGCTGAATGGGCGCGACGCCATGCCGCTCGGCGGCCAGGTAGTCATCGAGACCATGAATCGCCGGATCGAGCGCGGACAAATCAATCAGCACTCCGACGCCCCCGCCGGAGACTACGTCGTACTCAGCGTAAGCGACACGGGCACCGGCATGGACACCGAGACGCGATCGCATCTGTTCGAGCCTTTCTTCACCACAAAAATGCCGGGCAAGGGTACGGGCCTGGGGCTTGCGACGGTCTATGGAATCGTGCGCCAGAGCGGCGGCTACATCTCGGTGGAAAGCGAACTGGGCCGCGGAACCACGGTCGAAGTCCACTTGCCGCGCTCGCTCGAAGCCGGCGAGACGGCGCGGCCGCGCGCCGAAAGTGGCCCTCTGCCGGTAGGCAACGAGGTCATCCTACTGGCGGAGGATGAAGAAAGGGTGCGATCGCTGACGGCCAGGGTGCTGGCGCAGCAAGGCTACAAGGTCATCGAGGCGTGTGACGGCCAGGCGGCACTAGAGATAGCCGAGCGATGCGCCGGAGAGATCCATCTCTTGGTTAGCGACATCATGATGCCCAGGGTAAGCGGTCCCGAACTGGCCGAGACCTTGCGGCGCACGCGTCCCGGTATCAAGGTGCTGCTCATATCCGGCTACACGGGCGGCGCAGTGGCGCATGCGGGCGGCCTGAATCCCACGATTCCGCTCCTGCAGAAGCCATTCACGCCGCGCACGCTGTCTTTGAAAGTGCGCGAAACACTGGACGCTACCGCCGCCGACGGATTGCCGGAAGACTTAACCGATGGCGCGACACGGCCAGCGGCCGATAACCCGCCGTTGCGCTATCCCGCGTAGCCGCGAATGAACGGATTTGGGGGTAAAGGATAGGAGTGCAGCCGGGCATGATTGAATTCTTCAAGAAGATTTTCACCAGCGATTTTCTTCCGCACGGGACGTGCTACCTCTGGGACCCCGCGGTCCTCTGGCTGAACGTGATTTCAGACCTGATCATCACCGCCGCCTACTACGCAATCCCCGCCCTGCTATTTGTCTTCGTGCGCAAACGCAAGGATTTCACGTTTAGCTGGATCGTGAGTGCGTTTGCGGTGTTCATTTTGGCCTGCGGCACGACGCACCTGCTGGGAGCCTGGACAGTGTGGCATGCCACGTACCGGCTGGACGGGGTGGTAAAGGCAATCACCGCGGCGGCATCGATCACGACGGCGTTGATACTGGCGCCCATGCTGCCCACGCTGGTTCATCTCCCCAACCCCGCGCAACTGACCGCCATGAACCGCAAGCTGGAGGAGGAGGCGAGACAGCTGTCGGAGTCGGCCGAAACTCTGCGGAGGCACGGGGATCTGTTGGAACTGGCGCACGACGCCATCATTTTTCGCGACGTGGACGGCACGATTCGCTCTTGGAACCGGGGTGCGGAAAGGCTTTATGGATGGACGCGCGAAGAGGCTTTGGGACGCGTAACGCATACCCTGTTCGAGACCCAGCATGCCGAAGGTCTCTCCTTCGTCCTGAACGAAATCGAGCGCGCCGGACACTGGGAAGGAGAGCTGCTGCACAACCGGCGCGACGGCACGCAAATCACCATCCTCAGCCGGTGGGTATCGCGGCGGACCGATGAAGGACGGGACGAAATACTGGAGATCAATACCGATGTCACGGACCGAAAGAACACAAAACGCGCACTACGGGAAAAAAACGACAGCCTGGAACGGGCCAACGCCAAGTTCCGTCAACTGCTCGAATCCGCGCCGGACGGCATCGTGATCGCCAGCCGCGACGGCCGTATCGTCCTGATCAATTCGCAGACCGAGCGGCTGTTTGGCTATTCCAGGGAAGAAATCATCGGCCAGCGGGTCGAGATGCTGATGCCGGAGACTCTGCGTGAGACGCACCAGCACCACCGGACCGGCTATTTCGACGAGCCCAAAGTGCGATCCATGGGCGCGGGACTTGACCTCAAAGGGCTGCGTAAGGACGGCAGCCAGTTCCCTGTGGAGATCAGCCTGAGCCCCATCGAAACCGAGGAAGGCGTGCTCGTGATTAGCTCGGTGCGCGACGCCACCGGGCGCAAGAGCATCGAACGGACGCTACAGGAACAGAATGAGGGTCTAGAGCGTGCCAACGCCAAGTTCCGCCAACTGCTCGAATCCGCGCCGGACGGCATCGTGATTGCCAGCCGCGACGGACGAATTGTGCTGATTAATTCCCAGACAGAACGGCTCTTTGGCTATTCCCGGGAAGAAATGATCGGCAAACCGGTCGAGATGCTGATGCCGTCATCGTTGCGGCAGGCGCACCAGCAACATCGGACGGGCTATTTCGACGAACCCAAAGTCCGTTCCATGGGGCCCGGTTTGGACCTGAAGGGCCTGCGAAAAGACGGCAGCCAGTTCCCGGTAGAGATCAGCCTGAGCCCCATCGAAACCGAAGAAGGGGTGCTGGTGATCAGCTCGGTGCGGGACGCCAGCGACCGCAAGAACATCGAACGCGCGCTGCAGGAAAAGAACGACAGCCTGGAGCGTGCCGGCGTCCGGTTCCGCCAACTGGTGGAATCCGCGCCCGACGGTACCGTGATCGTCAACCGTCAGGGCGCCATCGTGCTGGTCAACTCGCAAACTGAGCGGCTGTTCGGTTACTCACGAGAAGAATTGCTGGGCCAATCCATTGAGGCGCTTCTGCCCGAGCGATTTCGCGGCATGCACACGCACCACCGCACCGGCTTCTTCAACGATCCCAGGGTCCGATCCATGGGCGCCGGTCTAGATCTGAGCGGTTTACGCAAAGACGGGACCGAGTTTCCGATCGAGATCAGCTTAAGCCCCATCGAAACCGAAGAGGGCGTTCTGGTGATCGGTTCAGTGCGGGATGTCACCGATCGTAAGGCGTTTGAAGGTGTGCTCCGAGAGAGAAACGACGCGCTTGAAAGGGCCGGCGCGGCCAAGGACCTATTCCTTTCGAGCATGAGCCACGAGCTGCGTACGCCGCTCAATGCCATTATCGGGTTTACAGGCACTCTGCTGATGAGGCTGGCGGGTCCGCTGGAGCCGGATCAGGAACGGCAGCTCAAGACGATTCAGACGAGCGGGAAGCATCTGCTCACGATGATCAACGATGTGCTGGATCTGGCGAAGGTCGAGTCGGGTAAAGTCGAATTGCAATTGCAGAAAATGTCCTGCCAGGAAGTGCTGACCGAGGTTGCATCCGCGTTACGGCCGCTGGCCGAGTCCAAATCTATCGCTTTCGAGACAAGCCTTCCAGAGCCGGCTCTCCTGGTGACTACCGAACGGCGGGTATTGAGCCAGATCGTGTTCAACCTGGGGAACCATGCGATCAAACTCACGGAGCGCGGCTCGGTCCGGCTGGAATTGACGGATGATCGCGGCTGGGCATCGGTACACGTGGTAGACAACGGCAAGGGTTTCAGGGCCGATGAGCAGGAAAACATGCGCCGGGCGCTTGTGCGCGCGGCGTCCGGATACCAACTGGACGGGCTGGGCCTAGGCCTTCATCTTTGCGTGAAGCTAGCCGCGCTCATCGGGGGGCGCATCGAGTTCCAAAGCGAGTACGGCCGGGGCAGCCGGTTTACTTTACTGATTCCGAAGAGCTGATTGTGGCGATTCTGCGCAGATTTCCGATTCTCTTTGTAGTTCTGGCGCTGGCCCTGACCTTCGTATTCTTGCTCCTGGAGTGGAGCCGCGAGCGCCAGGTCGAGAACCAGAATTCGGTTGCCCACACTGAACAGGTGCTTTCGGAACTGTCCTCGGCGCACGGGGCGCTGATGGAAAGCGAACTGGCTGCGACGGGGTACATATTCAGCGGAGACAAGCGATACGCGCCGATCCAACGGCGGGCGGAGGCCATGGTGCTGAAGCAGTTGGATATCGCGGGTGGTTTGATGGCCGATAACCCGAGCCAGGTGATAAGGGTTCGCAGGCTACTAGAAGCGGTGCAAATGAGTATGGCAGGGTCGCGCCGTCTGATCGAGATTTACGAGACACAAGGGCAGGCAGCGGCCGCACGGGCATTCAGCGAGACCGATCCGAGGTGGCACCTGGAAGCGGCGCGGATCCAGTTCCGGCAGACGTCCGACGAGGAACGCGCGTTGCTGGCGCGCCGGGGGGAGCGGCTTCGTGCGAGTGAACGGGCGCTCTGGCTCGCGTCGGCGGCATGCGCTCTGCTGGTCTTTGGGCTGCTGATAACTGCCTACCTGCAGCTGAGCAGGTATGCGGCGCAGCGTCAGTCGCTCGAACAGCAGCTGATGCGAAAGAATGCGGAACTGGAGGATGCCAGCCGGCTCAAGAGCGAATTCCTGGCGCACATGAGCCACGAATTACGCACACCGCTCAACGCCATCCTTGGCTTTGCCGGAACGTTGTTAATGAAGTTACCAGGGCCGCTCACGGCGGACCAGCAGAATCAGCTGCAGGTCATTCAAAAGAGCGCCCGGCACCTGCTGTCGCTGATTAACGAGCTGCTGGATGTGGCCAAGATCGAGTCCGGCAAGGTGGAGATTGTCCTGGAGATAGTGCTCTGCCGCGAGGTTATTGAACAAGTGGTGGCGACGCTGCGCCCGATGGCGGAAGGCAAGAACATCAGGCTCGAAACCAGATTTCCACAGGAGCCCGTGCATGCCAAGGCAGACCGCCGGGCGTTCAGCCAGATCCTGATAAACCTCACCAACAACGCGATCAAGTTCACGGAAAAAGGCTCAGTGACTCTGGAGCTGGGCGAGCAAGCCGGCACCGGCGGCGACATGGCCGTGATCGCGGTGGTGGATACCGGCGCGGGCTTGCGGCCCGAGGAACAGTCCAGGTTGTTCAGCGCTTTCGAACAGCTAAGTTCAGCGAAGTCCAAGACGGAAGGCACTGGGCTAGGACTGTACGTGAGCGGCAAGCTGGCTGCACTGCTCGGAGGACGGATTGATTTCAAGAGTGAGTACGGGAAAGGAAGCCGTTTTACTTTGCTGGTTCCGAAAGCGTGAGCGCAATGCCAATTCGTATTCTGATTATCGACGATCATGTCGACAACCTGGAGCTGATGAGTTACCTGCTGAAGGCGTTCGGCTACGCGACGCTGGCGGCGTCCGACGGGCTCGAGGGCCTGAAACTGGCCGGGCAGGAACAGCCGGATCTCATCATCTGCGATATTCAGCTTCCCGGAATCGATGGTTTCGAAGTAGCCAAGAGGGTAAAAAGCGACGCTCAGTTGCGCGCGATTCCTCTTGTGGGTATTACCGCGCTGGCCATGGTGGGCGACCGCGATCGCGTGCTCCAGGCTGGATTCGACGGCTACATTCCCAAGCCTATCGCGCCCGAAACCTTTGTCAGCGATATCGAGACATTCCTGAAGCCAGGGCAACAACGGAGCGGCATACGCGTGGCCGCTGTCGAGGCGGGCGAAGCACCGCGGCGCCATTTGAACGGGCAGACAACCCAGTCGCACCGCGGCACAATTCTGGTAGTCGACGACGTGGCAGCCAACCTGGAGCTGGCGCGCTCCATTTTTGAGCCATCTGGATTCAATGTACGGCTGGCCGCGGACGTGGATTCGGCCATGGAATCGGCCACCGAACACCTGCCCGACCTGATTCTTTCCGACGTGAATATGCCACGCGCGACCGGTTTCGAGCTGTTACTGCGGATCAAGGCCGATCCACGGCTGCGGCCTGTGCCCGTGGTCCTGATAACGGGCACCTCGCCACAAGACATGATCGCGGACCACGCCCTGGCCATCGGAGCGACCAAGTTTCTAAGGCGGCCCATCGATTCCGACATACTGCTGGCGGAAATCGAAAACTGCCTGGAAGCGGCGCGGGAGAGGTAGGTTTGTTTTGGGCACTAGCTCCGAACAGCCCGCTACCGTCCCTTTCGAACGCAGAATTGCGCTAGCTCGCAGGTGCAGCCGGCTGGCGGGATGACTGCGGTACCGGCCGCGGCGGCCATTACTGGCCGAATGGTCCACAATAACGCCCCCCTCAAGAGAATCTCAGCAGGCCTCGCGGATATGAAAGCGAACACCGGCGCTCTGTATCATTCTGAGCGGTGTTTCGTTGCAGGCGCTCGCGGCCGGCATCCCTTCGATGCTGCCCTTACAAGAAGGCGATAGTGTTGGCCGACCGCCTGGCGCGCTGAGCCAGATTTTGATGAACCTGGTCGGTAATGCGATCAAATTTATCGACAAAGGGGCTGTGAAGCTGTATCTGTGGAAGTCGGGAAAACGGCTCCGTTTGGGCCACGGTCCATGTCATCGACGACGGCGTGGGAATCCGATGTCAGGCTGCTGCCGAAGTGCCAGCGGGTCGCAGGCCGAGTGATTATTCGACCACCACGGCGTTGTTGGAGAGTTCGCCGATTTCGGGGATACGGATCGTAACAGTATCGCCCGGGGCGAGCGCGGCGTCTTCGGTCACGATGATGCCGGTGCCGGTGAGCAGAACGGATCCGGCGGGCACAGGATTGGCACGCAGCAGATATTCGATCAGGGTTTCGAGCTTACGGTGCAGGCGGGCTGTGGACACGCTGCCGTGAAAGCGGGTTACGCCATCGCGTGTCACGGTGCAGGTCATATCGAGTTTGTACGGATCCTTCAACTCATCGACGGTGACCATCACAGGGCCAAGCGCGCAGCACGCCGAATAGACCTTCGATTGCGGCAAGTAGAGCGCGTTCTCGCGCTCGATATCCCAGGCCGAAACGTCATTGGCGAGCGTGAAACCGAGGATGGAGCCGCGGCTGCCGAGAATCGCGGCCAGTTCGGGCTCGGGCGCTGTGAACTTGGAATCGGCGCGCAGGCCGATCGGCCGGCCCGGACCGACGCACACGCGAGCTGTTCCTTTGAAAAAAATTTCCGGGCGGGCGCCGCTATAGACGTATGCGTACATGCCCTCGCGCGTGCCGTGCTCAGCGTCGCGAAAGCTGGCGCTGGTTTCGTAGGTGCAGCCGCAGGCCCAGACTTCGACCGGATGAATCGGAATGAGGGGCGCGGCTTTTTCGCCGTGGCGGCTGGCAAGCGAGGACGCGAGCGCAGGCAAAGCCATCGATTCCGACTCCGCGCGGCGGATCAGTTCGAGCAGCGTGTGCGCCGGAATGGGGCGGGCGCTATCGCCTTCGAAGATCGCGGCCACGGTGCGGCCGTCGTGTTTGATTTGTCCGAGTCGCATGCGGAGAAGAAGGTGTCAGGTGCCAGGTGTTAGGCGTCAGCGTACGCCAGGTACAAAGAGCAAACGTGAGCGCACCCTCGAACCTAACATCGGACCAGCATTTTAGTATAAGAGAGGGGCCAGGTTTCAGCACTCGGCTCGGCGTTTGCTAACACCTGGAACT
>DATLVQ010000059.1:0-2243 GCA_035577325.1 Bryobacteraceae bacterium
GGTGCCGCCTCCGGCGAGCGCCGCCCGGAAGTTGGCTTCGGTGCAGTTCGTGACTGTTCCTGATCCAAAGGCGCTCAGGCTCACTAGTGCAGCAAAACACAGCATGCTCTTGCGAAAGACATAGAAAGCTAGAGCGACTTCGGTTCGCATTTGATTAAGTATTTTGGTGGTTGCAAATCTGACAGAGCATCGACGCGCTCGCCCACGTGGTCGTGAGCCTCCGATTTAGTGAAAAACGCGGCCCTCATGTAATGAAAGTCGCCTAAAACAGCCGAAAGAGGTTCGTTTATCGAACGCCGGAACTCCCCCGGGAAGCCTTCTTCGTAAGTCGTTCATGGTCAACTTCCGCGTTCCTGTAGCTTACGCCTCTCGGTTCGTTTATTGCAATCCGAAACATGACTTGTCTTTGCCACCGAATTGCATCGAAAAGATTGTTACCCGTTGGGCTGGGGTTATGGCTGAGGAAACCATACGTTGCATCAAAAAGGAGTGTTACCCGGCGATGGATGCAAATATGAGTCAAAACACGAAGCAAGAGGTGCTGGCAAAGCTGCGGTGGCGTTACCTTAAGGCAGGCTTGGAGCACCGAGGCAAGTTGATCGACCAGGCTGTTGAACTGATGGGATATCATCGCAAGTCCGCCATTCGAGCCTTGCGGCGCCAAAGTGTGCCGGTGAGAAAAACCAAACGTGGAGGGGCTGAGCTTGGGCGGCCGCGATTGTATAAGCCGGAAGAGTTGGTTCCGGTATTGAAAACGATCTGGCTGGCTGGGCAACAGCCTTGTGGCAGGCGTTTGGCGGCCATGATGCCGGAGTGGGTACCAGCGTATGAGGCTTACCATCGTGGGGTGGCCAGTTCGGTGCGGGAACAGTTGCTGGGCGCCAGTTCGGCGACCTTGGATCGTCTATTGCGTCCGGTGAGGGCACTGGGTGGGAAAAGTCGGGGCACGCGGCCTGGCACCATGTTGCGGCAGGAGATCCCGATTCGGGGTGGAGCCTGGCAGTCTGACGAGGCTGGGTGGATGGAAGCCGACACGGTGTCTTTATGCGGAGGCGACGCTAGCGGGGAGGTGGTGTGGGTGTTGGACAATACGGACATCTCGACCACCTGGGTGGAGATGCGGGCGATGTATGGCCGGGGCCAACACGCCGCCGTAGAACAGCTCAAAGACATGGAAGAGCATCTGCCCTTCCCCTGGCTGGGGTTGGACAGCGACAATGGGGGAGAGTTCATCAACCGGCACGTTTTGAAGTGGTGCCAGGGGGACCGCCCCGCACCGATTTTCTACACGCGCAGCCGACCCTATCGCAGTAATGACAATGCGCATATCGAGCAGAAGAATTGGACGCATGTGCGGCACTGGTTCGGCTATGAGCGCCACGATCATCCCGATGTGGCTGCGTTGATGAATCGGCTGACACGAGGTGAGCTGAGACAGTTTGTGAATCTGTTCAGCCCCAGTATGAAGCTGGAGAGCTTGGAAGTGGTAGACGGCAAGACCAGGCGGCGCTACGGCAAGCCGGTGACGCCCTATGAGCGGGTGCTCGCCAGCCAGCAAGTCAGCGAGGTCAAAAAAGTGCAGTTGCAGCAACTCAAGGAGCGGCTCAATCCGTTTGAATTGGAGCGTCAAATCCAAAAACAACTGCTCGCGATTAATAAAGTTCGACGGGCGCTTGAATAAGTCCGCGGCGGACTTATTCACAATTGTTTCGGCTCGGGGCGGCGAGCTGTGGCTCGAAGCGCCGCCCCGACCGAGAACAATTGCCGCTTACTTGCTGCTGGTTATCCAAGGGAATCTCTGGCCACAATCAGACCACGCCGGAGTAACACCGACTTTTGATGCAATGAATCAAAAACTCAGACCCTCACGGGTAACACTTACTTTTGATGCACGGCGCCACAGGTCTTGCTCGGAAAGCGATCGTTCGGTTACGCTCCTGCCTGCATGAAAACTCGGTTGCAGAAGGCGGCGATCCTGATGGGGAGAGTGAAATCCAAAGCGAAGGCCAGAGCCGCACGGCGCAACGGCAAGTTGGGCGGCAGGCCCCGGACCAAAAGCTGATTTTATGCCTGATGCGCAGACAATTCTTACGTGGATTAGGCACGAATGTCGCCACGCTTCTGGTCGTATGGGCGGGCGGGCAAGCGCTATTGGCGACCAAAAAGCGTGCAACACGCACGTGTCATTAGTTGGCACCGTGCGGCGAATGTGCACGATCACAGCACAGGCGTGGGATAAGCCG
>DATLVQ010000060.1:0-3009 GCA_035577325.1 Bryobacteraceae bacterium
CCCGTTCAACTACTTTGATTTGCGCGCGACATTGTCCCAGACGGTCGTAGATGCGACGGCATGGAATAACCGCCGTTCCGCCGCGGAGAATCTTCGCGCCAGCGAGTTCTCGGCGCGCGATGCGCGTGATCTTGTGGTTCTAGCGGTCGGCGGTGCTTATCTCCAGGTGATTGCCGCGGCGGCCAGGGTGCTGTCGGCGCATGCACAACTCGAAACCGCTAACGCCTTATATCAACAAACTTCGCAGCAGCGCAGCGTCGGTCTGGTCGCGCAAATCGACGTGAACCGAAGCCGTGTCCAGTTGCTGACGCAGGAGCAGCGCGTTGCGTCGCTCGAAAATGATCTCGCGAAACAGAAGATCAACCTCGCTCGGATGACGGGCCTGCCGCCGACCGACCAATATGACATCGCCGACGATGTCCCATTCGAAGCCGCGCCTGCCATCAGCATGGAAGATGCTCTCAAGCAGGCTTCCGGACAACGTGCCGATTTGAAAGCAGCCGAAGCGCAGGTTAGGGCTGCCGAGCGGGCCTGCGCAGCCGCGCGCGCAGAACGTCTTCCCTCCCTTTCGCTAAGCGCCGATTACGGCGCTAACGGACTGAACCCGGCGCAGGCTCACGGAACGTTCTCGGTAGTCGGCAGCCTCAAGTTTCCAATCTGGCAGGGTGGCCGGATCGAGGGGGACATCGAGCAAGCTGAGGCCGCCTTGGCGCAGCGGCAGGCTGAGTTCGAAGACCTTCGCGCGCAGGTCGAGGCCGACGTACGAAGGGCCCTCCTGGACCTTCGGGCAGCCAGGAGCCAGGTGGAGGTAGCGGGCGAGAACGTTCGGGTGACGCAGGAAAATCTTAAGTTGACGCGACTGCGCTTCGACGCTGGGGTTAGCGACAACGTGGAAGTAGTGCAGTCACAGGAGTCACTGGCCAACGCAGAGCTGGACTACATTAACAGCGTATTCGCCCACAACCTCACGAAACTCAGCCTGGCGCGGGCCCTCGGGCAGGCAGCCGAGAACCTGGGCCACGTTCTGATGGTTCGACAACGTTGAAGGCGGACAGGAGCGTGTGCCCGATCCGAGCTAGAAATAGCGATTTTATCAACGTCAAATTGATGCCAGCAGATCTGATGAGAGCCTGCGGATCAGCGGCGCGTCTCAGCTTGGAGTTGAATCAGGGAACGTAGGCAATGGAGCCATCGTGAAAGCTCTGCAACGCTAGCTTTAGCATTGAAGCGAAAACCTGCGCATCAGCGTAGGCTTTCAGGTAGAACGGATTTTTGAAAGTACGCTTCATTTATCAGATTCCAGAAATTTTCCGTTCCATTTCGTGCGAACCGCTCCACGAGGCGAATGCGATGGAGTATGAACCAAGCCGGCTTCTGCGTAATCCCCAGCGCTCGCCCATAGACCCCAGCACCGCATACTTGTGATTTTGGTTACATCGCTCTATTGCTCGCGATCGGCACCGGGTGTCGCAAGAAGGTCCACGCTTCATGAACAGATTTTGTACTGGGTAAACACGCTTCTACGGGTGGACGAAGTTCAAGTGAATTAACATACGAGTTTCGGATAACTTGGACAGCCGGATCAGTCTCAAGTTTTTATAATCATCATGTAAAGGGACTCCTCTGGAACCCTCACAGGCGATGATCCGCGGCACGGGGAGAACGGGACGAAAACGGCATCGGCGAGTATTGTTCTGTTTCTTGTCCTGGCTTTTCACACTAGTGGTGCCCTTACAGAGGGCATGGCCGCAAAGTGGCTCCGATGCTTCGCGCAACCTCCTTGTCAACGGGAGCTTCGAAGGACCCACATACACTGGGCCGAACCGCGACATCGTTGCCACCGGTTGGACTCTTTTGCCCACCAATCAAGTGTCGCTCAGTGATTTCAATATCGAAAGTACTGTGAACCCTCTGACATTCCAAGGCCCCGAAGACGGCACTCACTACGCCGCGTTCCGGTCGAGAGAGACCGATTCCAGCCAAGACTGCCTCGTGCAGTTCTTCAACACAATTCCCGGCCAGCAATACACTGTTTCCTTCTGGGTAGCGATAACGGCAGCGAGCGTAAGCAACACTCGGCTGCTTCCTCAGTGGGATTGGCAAGGAGCAGGCCAAAAGGACATGAAGGATGATTTTTATTTTGCTCCCACGAACACGGGGCCGGTGAACTATCGCAAGTTCACGTTCACGGAGACCGCTTCCAGCAACCGTACTGGGCTTATGTTTCACGGAACCGATTCAAACGGTGCCATCCTCTTAGACAATGTAGTTGTGACCCGAACCAGTCAAGTCTCTTCAGCAGCGCTTTTCGTACCGGTGACTCCCTGCCGGGTCGCGGATACGCGAAATCCCAGCGGGCCGTTCGGGGGGCCAGCTATTAGCGGAGGCACGTTCCGCGATTTTGTGATCCCTAACAGCGTCTGCGGCATTCCATCCACAGCGGCCGCTTATTCGATGAACGTTGCGGTTGTTCCCAGCGGAGAGTTGGGATATTTGACCCTGTGGCCCTCCGGGCAATCCCAGCCGCCGGTGGCCACGCTCAATTCCGTTGACGGCAGGGTTAAATCCAACGCCGCTATCGTGCCGGCTGGTTCAAACGGAGCGGTCAGTGTGTTTGCAACCGATACGACCGAGGTAATCCTCGATATCAACGGCTATTTTGTTGAGGGAAACAACGCCGCGGCTCTAGCCTTCTATCCGCTGACGCCTTGCCGCGTTGTGGACACGCGTGATGCGACAGCCCCGTTAGGGGGGCCGAGCGTGGCGGCGCGAAGCATCCGCTCGTTTCAGATTCAAGCGAGCCCGTGCGGAGTGCCGACAGCCGCGCAAGCGTATTCTTTGAACTTTGCAGTTGTTCCCAAGGGCCCAACGTTGGGATTTCTCACGGCATGGCCGGCGGGACGTTCTCAGCCCCTAGTGGCCTCGCTGAACGATCTAACTGGCACCATCCTCGCGAATGCAGTCGTCGTACCGGCAGGCACGGACGGAGCGGTCAATGTGTATACCACC
>DATLVQ010000061.1:0-3621 GCA_035577325.1 Bryobacteraceae bacterium
GGGAAATACGACGGCGCTGCCTTCTTTTCGGCATTGTCGGTGTCTGGGCCACAACCGTCGAATAGTGGCGCCAGCGTAAGCCGCGGCCGTCCGTTTCCGCTGGCCAACTCGCATCGCAAACACTAACGCCCCGGGCTGATCGGTGGCTTGTGTCGCTTGTGTGGCTTATCCGGTTTGTCGGATTTGTCTGGCTTGTCTGATTCGTCATCCACCCGAGACGTGATGGCCTTCGCAGCATCGGCGATCCCTGGCTCTACTCGTACACCGGCAATCAGCGTGCGAGGTGCGATGCGTGGCCCTGTCGCAGCCCCATTAACACGGCGCATTGGCACAAGCCGCGCGCGTGACCCACGTCCCGCGGACACGGTGCCTGTACTGCATACCGATTCCAATACTTTAATCTGAGCTGCCCGCAACACCTGATCAGCGGGGACCAGGGCGCCCGGTAGCGTAACCTGGCCGGTCACCTCCACCCGTTTGCCCATTTGCGCAGCCATTTCCGCGCCGCGCAGTTCCACCGTAACCGCGGAAACTTCGTCACGCATCAGGTAAGCTTTGCCTGCCCGGGCCACGCACCCCGTCAGAATCGATTTGTCGCTTTCCTGCTCCACACGAAGCGCGACCGAGTTGCCGGCCTCGATATTGGCTACGAGCACACCATCCGCCTTAGCAACGCGCAAATCTCCTTTGAGTGATCCAACTTCAACCGCGCTGGAATCGCCGGTTACGACCACCGCCCGCGACCCGGCCGAGCTCGGCACAACGCGCAGCGTACGCGCCTCCAGCCGGTAATTGGAGCCGCTGTCAAGTTGGCCACGACCTCTCTCCAGTACCAAGTGGTCTGCAAAAACCTGCGCCCGCGCGTTCGCGTCCAGCACTACCCGCACCGCACTCCCAATCTGCATTGTCGCAGAAGCGTCCATCGTTTCTATGACGCTGCCTTCAAAAACCGTCGCATGGTCCGAAACCCCTGCGCTGTCGACCCAAAAACTACCCTCCGCCGAAACCATGCCGATGTACCGCGGCCCCGCGTTTGCCGCTGACGCAGCAGCCAGGGCCAGGATGGCGAGGTCCAATTTGATTGCAATGCCTCTCATGGTTCCGAGTTCAGCACAGCCTCCCTGAAAACTCTATGGCTCCCAATAGTCCATGTGGGCTATTGGGTCATACCATGCGAAGATGTTTTGTTGGATTCGACCACCGGGCATACTGAACTCGCTGACGGCGAGATCCCGCCGTCCGCTCCGACGCCATCCGTGCCGCCATTGCGGCGCCGGCTTCTTAATGGTTTCGTGCTGCTTGCCCTTTACCTCGCAATTGTCTTTCTGCTTCCACGGCCGGAATCGATCAAACCGGCCGGATGGCGGCTGCTGGGAATTTTCGTGGCTACCATCGGGGCGCTGATGCTCCGGCCGATCCCCGGCGGCGCGGCTGTGTTGATAGCCGTGACGCTCGCCTCGCTTTTCGGCGGCCTCACGATCCATGAAGCGCTCGGCGGCTATGGCGACTCCACCGTCTGGCTCGTCATGGCGGCCTTCTTCATCTCGAACGCTCTGATCAAAACTGGGCTCGCCCGGCGCATCGCGCTTGTGTTCATACGTGCCGTCGGACAGACGTCGCTGGGCGTGTGTTACGCGCTCTCCTTGACCGACATGGTGCTCGCCGCCATCATTCCGTCAAATGGTGCGCGCTCGGGCGGCGTCGTGTTGCCCATCGCGCGCTCGGTCGCCGAACTCTACGGTTCGTTTCCCGGCTCGACTGCCTCTCTCATCGGCTCGTTCCTCATGATCGGCGTTTATCAGAGCATTTGCGTCACCGCCGCCATGTTCTTCACCGGCCAGGCCAGCAATCCCTTGGCCGCACAGATGGCCGGCGCTATGTTCCACTACCCCGTCACCTGGTCGCTGTGGTTCATAGCCGGAATCGTGCCGGGTCTGTGCTCCCTGCTGATCGTTCCATGGATTGTTTACCGCATGGACCCGCCAGGCATTCGGAAAACACCGGAAGCCGCCCGGTTCGCTGCCTCCGAATTACTGCGCATGGGTCGGATGAGCCGTGGCCAGAAAATTGTCGCCGCGATCTTCGTCTCCGTGTGCGCGCTCTGGATCGCCTCCCCGCTCCATCATCTCGATATCACCGTGCCCGCGCTGCTCGGTTCGGCCGTGCTGCTCCTGACTGGCGTGCTCACATGGAACGATGTCGTCAGCGATCGCACGGCATGGGATATCTTCGTCTGGTACGGAGGCCTCTTGCAGCTCGGCAAAGCGTTGAACGAGGCCGGTGTCACGCGCGAATTCGCCCGCGGGGTCGGCGCGGCATTCAGCGGCGCCGGATGGGTCACGCTTCTGGTGATCGCCCTACTGGTCTATTTCTACGTGCACTATGGGTTCGCCAGCATCACGGCGCACATGCTGGCCATGTTTCCGCCGTTCGCCGCTGTTCTGCTGAGCCGCGGCGCGCCCACCGGGCTTGTCATCTTCAGCTTCGCCTGTTTTGCCAACCTGGCCGCGGGCCTGACTAACTATGGAACCACGCCCTCGCCGATGTTCTTCGCGCACGGCTATGTCGCATTTCAAAAATGGTGGAAGATGGGATTCGTGGTGTCGCTCGCGAATCTCGCCATCTGGTCGACTATCGGCTTCGGCTGGTGGAAATTGATCGGCATCTGGTAATCGTAGGAAAATGATCAAAACCGTTATCTTCGATTTAGGAAAAGTCATCATCCCGTTCGATTTCACGCGTGGCTACCGCGGCCTCGAGCAGGTGTGCGGCATTCCGGCCGCCGAGATCCCGAAGCGCATCGGCGCAACCGACCTGGTGCACCGCTTCGAATCCGGCCTGGTTGAGCCGCACGATTTCGTCGATCAGATGACGCGCATGCTCGGTCTGCGCGTCACCTACGATCAATTTTGCGAAATCTGGAGCTCTATCTTTCTGCCCGATCCATTGATCCCCGAAAGTCTGCTCGAAGGCATCAGCCGGCGCTACCGCCTGCTGCTGCTTTCCAACACCAATGTGATCCACTTTCCCATGCTGCTGAAAACCTATCCACTGCTGCGGCACTTTCACGCCAACGTGCTGTCGTACGAAGTGCGGGCCCTCAAGCCCTCACCCGTGATCTATCGCGAAGCCATCGCACGCGCCCAGTGCCTTCCGGAAGAGTGCTTCTTCACCGATGACATCTCTGACTACGTGGCGGGCGCAAAGCGCGAGGGCATAGACGCCGTGCAATTCGAATCGTGCGCCCAGATCGAACACGAACTGCGCGTGCGCGGCGTTGAGTGGGCCTGACGAGCCGTGGGGTAGCGGCCAGCGACGTCAATTCGTCATCAGCGCTACTCGCTGCATTCCGGCTCCCTTTGCGATGTCGATGACCGCAGCGATCTGCCGAAACTCCAACTCATGAGCGCCGCGCACGAACAGAACCGTATCGCCTCGGACTTGGTAGATCCGACTTAGACGTTCTTGCAGCGCCAACAACTCGATGCGTTCCGCGTTAAGACGAATCGATCCGTCGCGCTCAACGGTCGCGACAACATCACTCGAGGATTCATGCCGCGACGCGTCTGGAATCTGCGGAACCAGCGTGCGTAGCCCGGCTGGAGTCTGTGGAGTGATCAC